>JAFIHO010000115.1 GCA_017849395.1 Hyphomicrobiales bacterium | reverse complement strand
TTATTTTTAGTATATTTTATTATATTTATATATAGGATGTTTTCTATAGTAGATTAGACTTATGATTGGACATGTAGGATCATGGCCGCGTCAATCGCGGCTGGCTCGGCGTGGAAATCCAGCCGGTCACGCCCGACATCGCCGGGGCGATGGGCCTGAAAGAGAACAAGGGCGCGCTGGTTGCCAGCGTCGTGCCGAATGGCCCGGCCGCCAAGGCGGGCTTCGAGCAGGGTGACGTCATCCTTGCCATCGACGGCCAGCAGGTCGATGACTCGCGCGATGTGGTTCGCCGTGTGGCCAACCTGACCGCCGGGCGGACGACCACCTTCAATATCAACCGCCAGGGCAAGCCGACCCAGATCAAGGTCACCATCGGCGCGCGTCCGGATGACAAGCTCGCGTCCAATGCGCAGGGCGGCGGCGCTGCCGCCGGTCCCTCGGCCAGTGCGATGGGCCTTGGCCTGTCATCGCTGACGCCCGAAACGCGCCGCGCCTTCAACCTCAATGACGAGGTGAATGGCGTTGTCATCACCAAGGTCGATCCCGAAAGCGACGCCGCCGACAAGGGCCTGCAGCCCGGCGATGTCGTGCTGAAGATCGGCAGCCGTGTCGTGCGCAGCCCGGCCGATGTACAGGCGGGCATCGCGGAAGCCCGCAATGGCGGCCGCAAGAGCGTTCTGCTTCTTGTAGCGCGGCAGTCGGGCGGGACCGGCTTTTTCGCGGTCGATATCGGTCAGACGTAACGATTGATACGGGCGGCGGCTCCCCCCTGCCGCCCGCTCCCGCGCTGGCGGCGGCTACCCTCCCCCCAGCAGCCGCCGCCGGCGCGGACCCTGTTTGGAGCAACCCTTTGTCGGGAGACGGCATGCGCATTCTTGTGGTGGAAGACGATCTGGAGGCGCAACGCTATCTGGTTCAGGGCCTGAAAGAATCCGGCCATGTGGTGGACGACGCCGCCGATGGCGATATGGGACTTTCCCTGGCGCTGTCGCGTCCATATGACGTGGCCATCATCGACCGCATGTTGCCCAAGATGGATGGGCTGGGCGTGGTGGCCGAGATGCGCGAGCATGGCAATTCGACGCCAGTGCTTTTTCTCTCCGCATTGTCGGAAGTCGATGACCGCGTGAAGGGGCTGAAGGCTGGCGGCGACGATTATCTCACCAAGCCCTATGCCTTTGTCGAACTGCTGGCGCGCATCGACGCGCTGATGCGCCGCCGCTCCCCGGTTGGCGTCAAGACGCGGCTGGAAGTGGGCGATCTGGAACTGGATCTTCTCACCCGCGCCGCCAAACGCAGCGGCCAGGGCATCGAGCTTCAGCCCCGTGAATTCCGTTTGCTGGAATATCTGATGCGCCATGCCGGACAGGTGGTGACACGCACCATGCTGCTGGAAAGCGTGTGGGAATATCATTTCGATCCCCAGACCAATGTCATCGATGTTCATATTTCCCGCCTGCGCGCCAAGATCGACAAGGGCTTCCAGGCGCCGCTGCTGCACACCGTGCGCGGCGCGGGCTACATGATCCGTGCGGCCTAGCAAGCGACGGCCGGCAGAAGCGGGAGGGCACGCCGTGCCCGAACCGGTTTTGCGTGCCGCCGCGCGACCTTAGATTTGGCGCGGCGGAGTCGCTGAGCGATGCGCACCCACTTCACCGTTCTTCGCAGTCAGGCGTTCCGCATCGTCCTGGTCTATGTGCTGCTGTTCGCATTTTCGGTGACGGCGCTTCTGGCTTTCACCTACTGGAACACCCGCCGCACCCTGGACGCACAAACAGATCAGATCATCGACGCCGAAATCACCGGCCTGGCGGAGCAGTATCATAATCTGGGTCTGCGCGGACTGTATGAGGCGGTGAATGGCCGCTCGCAGCGGGGCGGTCAGGCGCTCTATGTGCTGACCGACCGTACGCACCGGGTGGTGGCGGGCAATCTGGATTCCTGGCCGCATATCGCCAGCGCGCCGGGCAATTTCGTCGAGTTCGATTACGAGCGGCGGATCAATGGCACCATCCAGACCAGCCGCGCGCGCGGACGCCTGTTCGCGCTGGCGGACAATTTCTCCCTTCTGGTCGCACAGGATGTGCATGAACGCTACCTGACCCAGCGCATGTTCACCACAACACTGCCATGGACGATGGCGCTGATCCTGCTGCTGGGCCTGCTGGGCGGGGCGCTGATGAGCCGCAACATGCTGCAGCGATTGGACTCCATAAACCGCACCTCGGGCGAAATCATCGCGGGCGACCTGTCGCGCCGCGTGCCGGTGGGGGGCAATAAGGATGAGTTCGACCTGCTCGCGGAGAATCTCAACCGCATGCTGGACCGGATCGAAAGGCTGATGAAGGGCCTGCGCGAAGTGACGGATTCGGTGGCGCATGACCTGCGCACGCCGTTGAACCGGCTTCGCCAGCGGCTCGAACAGTCCCAGGCGCGGCTGGCGGCGTCGGGCTCCGACACCGGCGAGATCGAGCGCGCCATCGCCGACACCGATCAGCTCATCAACACCTTCAACGCGCTGCTCCTGATCGCCGAGACCGATGCGGGCACGGCGCGGGGCACCATGATGCCCTTCGACCTTGTTTCGGTGGCGGCAGATGTGGCCGAACTGTACGAACCGCTGGCGGAAGAGAAGGGCATAAAGCTGTCGCTGCTGCCGGGCGGCGACGTGACCATCGAAGGCAAGCGCAGCCTGATCGCCCAGGCGCTCGCGAACCTGGTGGACAATGGCATCAAATACACGCCGCCGGGCGGGCGCGTGACCATCCGCTGCGCCGCGACCGCTACGGGGGTCGAGCTGGCGGTGGCGGACAGCGGGCCCGGCATTCCGCCCGAAGACCGGATGCGGGTGGTGGAGCGTTTCGTGCGGCTGGAGGCCAGCCGCAATTCGCCCGGCACGGGCCTCGGCCTGTCGCTGGTGGCGGCGGTGGCGCATTTCCATGAAGCGCAACTGCTGCTGGAGGACAATGCACCGGGGCTGCGCGCCATCCTGCGTTTCCCCCGCTCGGCGCTGCGTGCCCCGTTGGCGACGATCAAGAGCGCCGCCGAGTAAAAGCGTCGATCGGGAAACTGCGCAGGCGGTTTTCCGTCCGGCCGCGCGACAAATATAATATAAACGCGCGCATGACTGATTTGCGCGTTCCACCCCTGCCATTCGATACCGCGCGCGCCGCGCGCACCCTGGAAAGCCTGGCCGAGCGCGGCTTCGTGCCGCCGGATGATGCCGCGCTCGCGCTGTTGAACGGCGCGTTCGGCAACAGCCCCTATCTGTGCCGCCTGGCGCTGCGCGAAACCGAATCCCTTGCGCAATATTTTGCGCAAGGTCCCGAAGCGGTCCTGGCGGCGGCGGAAGCCCTCGCGCTGGGCGCGGAAACGGCCGCGAGTGAGGCCCGCGCTATGACAGACCTGCGCATCGCCAAGCGGCGCAGCGCGCTGGCGGTGGCGCTGGCCGATATTGCGAGCCGCTTCACGGTCGAACAGGTGACGGCGGCGCTGACCCGCTTCGCGGATGTATGCGTGGGCGCCGCGCTGCGGCGGCTGCTGGCGCATGTGGCGGCCAGCGACAATCATCCCGAGCGCGACGGCGCCACGCTGGAAAAGACCACTGGCCTTGTCGTGCTGGCGATGGGCAAGTATGGCGCATTCGAACTCAACTATTCCAGCGACATCGATCTGGTGGTGTTTTACGAGGCAGGGAAATTTCCCTTCGCCCGGCGCGGCGATCCGCGCGGCGCGGCCGTCGCGATCGTGCAGGGTCTGGTAAAGCTGATCGCGGAGGTTACGGGCGACGGCTATGTGTTCCGCGTCGATCTGCGTCTGCGCCCCGACGCGGGCGCCACACAAATCGCCATCTCCACCGATGCGGCGCAGGATTATTACGAGGCGATGGGCCAGAACTGGGAACGCGCTGCGATGATCAAGGCGCGCGCCTGCGCGGGCGATCCGGAATCCGGCGCGCATTTCCTGGCTGGCATCGTCCCCTTCGTGTGGCGGCGCTATCTGGATTTCGCCGCCATCGAAGACATCCATTCCATCAAGCGCCAGATTCACGCCCATGCCGGGCATGGCGAGATCGCGGTGGCGGGCCACAATATTAAGCTTGGCCGCGGCGGCATCCGCGAGATCGAATTTTTCGCCCAGACCCAGCAATTGATCCTGGGCGGACGGCATCCGCGCCTGCGCGTGCCCGCCACCATGGCGGCGCTGGACGCGCTGGCATCCGAGGGACGCGTCGCGACGGAAACGGCAGAGGAACTGAAAGGCGCCTATCGCTATCTGCGGACGCTGGAACATCGCCTGCAGATGGTGGAAGACCAGCAGACTCATACCGTGCCCCGCGCCCCGGATGAGGTGGCGCAGACCGGATGTTTCATGGGCTATCCCGAAGTGGCCCAGTTCCGCGACGCTTTGACCGCCGTGCTGGAGACGGTGCAGGGCCATTATGCGCGCCTGTTCGAGACCGAGCAGGATTTGTCCGACACGCGCGGCAGTCTGGTGTTCACGGGCGTCGAGGAAGACCCGGAGACGTTGGAAACCCTCACCGCGATGGGATATCGCGATGCGGCGCATGTGTCGGCATCCATCCGCGCCTGGCACCATGGCCGCATCCGCGCCATGCGCTCTGAGCGCGCGCGCGAACTTCTCACCAAGCTGGTCCCTGCCATCCTGAAGGCGCTGGCCGCCACTGCCGATCCGGATGCGGCTTTCCTGCAATTCGATCGCTTCCTGTCCAATCTGCCATCGGGCGTGCAGCTCTTCTCGCTGTTTCTGGCCCAGCCGCGCTTTCTGGACATGCTGGCCAAGATCGTTGGCTCCGCGCCGCGTCTGGCAACCCATCTGGCCCGCAATCCTTCCACGCTCGACGCTCTGCTGGACGCCGATTTCCTGACCCGTCTGCCGGAACGCGCCGCGCTGGAAGCGGGCTTCCGCAAGCAGATGGCCGGCGGGTTTGAGGATAAGCTGGACGCGGCGCGCCGTTTCGCGCGCGAGGAAATTTTCCGCGTGGGTGTTCAGATTGTCGAAGGCACTGTCGATGCCGAAGCAGCGGGCCCGGCCTTTGCCGACATCGCAGAAACCGTGATTGCAGGACTGCTTCCCCAGGTGGAAGCCGAACTGGCGGACCATGCCGGACGGGTGGCGGGCGGCGGTTTCGTCGTGGTGGCGATGGGCAAGCTGGGCGGACGCGAGATGACCGCCAGCTCCGACCTGGATCTGGTCTTCGTCTATGACGCGCCGCCTGGCGTGGAGGCGTCGGATGGGCAAAGGCCGCTTGCGGTCTCGCTCTATTTCGCGCGGCTGGCACAGCGGCTGATCGCGGCGCTGACCACCCCGACCGCGGCCGGCACATTATACGAAGTGGACATGCGCCTGCGCCCGACCGGCAACAAGGGGCCGGTCGCGGTCAGCCTGGAATCCTTCGCCCGTTATCACGCCAGCGAGGCCTGGACCTGGGAGCATATGGCCCTCACGCGGGCGCGCGTGATCGCGGGGCCGGATGCATTGCGCGCGAAGGTGGAAATGGAGATCGCGCGCCGTCTGCGCGAAGCGCGCGAAGCCGCCGCCATCCGCCGCGACGCGCGCGACATGCGTGAGAAAATGGCCGCCACATTTTCGGACCGCGCCATTTGGGACCTGAAATTTGCCAAGGGCGGCCTGGTGGACATCGAGTTCATCGCCCAGACCCTGCAACTGATCCATGCCCCCGCGCATCCCGGCGTGCTGGACACCAACACCATCGCGGCCCTGGAAAAACTCCGTGCAGCGGGGACACTGAACGCCGAAGACACGCGGGCTTTGACCCGTGCGGCGCGGCTCCAGCACGCCCTGACCCAGGTCCTGCGCATCGCGCTGGACGAGACCCTGAAACCCGAAACCGCCACCCCCGGCCTGAAGGCGCTGCTGGTGCGGGCAGGCGGGGCGGCCGGCTTCCCGGACCTTGAGGCAAGACTGGGGGATATCCAGGCGGAAACCCGCCAAATCTTCAATCGGTTGATGGGTTAAGCCTTTCCGGTTTTCGCGGCTTGAATCCCGTCCCGGCTTGGGCGATAACCCGCCCCTCGAACTTGGAATGCGGGCGTAGCTCAGGGGTAGAGCATAACCTTGCCAAGGTTAGGGTCGGGCGTTCGATTCGCCTCGCCCGCTCCAGGTTTCTCAATCAGAACAATTACTTGCTGCCCAACCAGCGGGTGCCCGGTCAGGCCGTGCGCCTGCGGGTCCATGACCATTCGGGAATCCTGCCCAGGTCGCGTTCCTTGCCGCCTTCCACGGCGGCAAACCAGGCTATCGCTGCGCCCAGCGCCAGCGATGCCGCGATCATGAAGGCCTGAAGAACCGCCGCCACGCGCGCCTGATGGATCGCCTCACGCGCATTCGCGACTGTACGGTTCACCCGGTTGACGGCTCGCTCCTCGTCCAGCCCGGTATAAGTCATGACCAGACTCGCGAGATAATCCCGATCATCCGCCACGACGCCACGCGCGCTCGACGCCGACAGCAGAATGCGTCCAGCCTCGGCACGGTGATATGCAAAATCTGCGCTCCGCTCGTGCCGGGCGTCGCGGAAAAGCAGATCCAGTTCGGCCGGAATAAGTCCTTCAGCGGTCGTTGAAGCCGCCGGATCCCGGGGAGCCGCATCGGATTTTGCGGCCAATGCCAGCGCTCCGGCCAAGGCCGCGCTCAGAACCAACGCCAGCCCCCAGGAGGTGACGCCATATAGCCCGTCATGGAAAGCGGTCTCCTTGGCTTCGCGTGCCAGCGGTTGGCGCAAACGTCCCGCGACATAGCCTCCCAGGCCGAATGCCCACAGCGCTATGAAGACCAGGAAAAGTCCCGAAACACACCAGAGCAACGCCGAAGATTCGCGCCATGTCGGCGTGCCCGACATGACGGACAGGCCGATGGCGGCGCCGAAGCTTGTAAGGGTTACCGAAATTCCGACAGCAACAAGCGCCCCTGCCACAATGGGAAACCATTGGCTGCCGGTGCGTGCCGTGGTCGTCAACTGTCCGTCATAGCTTGTCATCAGTGCAGGCCCAGGAAGGACAGGATCGCCATGACGACCACCACAAGCCCAACAAGGTAGATGATGCTATCCATATGTTCCTCCCTTGATCTGCGCACAACGATCAGCAGTGACACTCGTTCCCATGCAGGCGCGCGGTTGACGCGCGGGGCATGTTTTATTGCGCTTGCGCTGCAGGCGCGCTGTGCGCCTGCGCAATGCCCACCTGCTGGTTCCACACGATGAATCCAACGCCCCCGCCGATCAGGATGAAGGCCGAACAGAGGAACAGAAGGCCGATCAGTTTTGCCGCGCTCATGGCTGCCATCACTTGGGTTTGACCGTGACGTGGACCGGCGCCGGGCCCTGACCGCCATGGCTCTTGAAATTGTCCCACATGAAGAAGCCGACAATCGCGACGGCCACCAGCACGCCGCCCAGGATGAAGCCGAGAATGGTGTTTCCGGAACCCGAGGTTTTTTCCACGATGACATCAGGCATCGCCGATCTCCCAGATAATGTTATGACTGGCTACAAAAACGGCTCAGGCCCCGAGCCGTTCCATTCCGATGGCAAGACCCGGCAGTATCTGTCACTGTCGGACCGGCCTGGAAGGAGCGATCCATGAAACGCCGCCATATCCTCGCCGCGCCCGCCATCCTGCTGTTCGCGGGCGCGTCCGCCGCCAAGGATCTGCGCAAACCCATTCCGGCACCGGAACTCGATCCGCCAAACGCCGAGCCTGTTGAAATCGCCGTTCTGGCGGGCGGCTGTTTCTGGGGTCAGCAGGGCCTGTTCGCGCATGTGCAGGGCGTGAGCCAGGTTGTTGCGGGCTATTCGGGCGGCCTTAAATCAACAGCCACCTACAAACTGGTCCAGCAGGAATGGACCGGCCATGCCGAGGCAGTGGAGATCACTTTCGAGCCGCGCGTGACCTCCTTTGGCCAATTGCTGCAGATCTCTTTTTCCGTCGCGCACGCTCCAACCCAACTGAACCGG
>JAFIHO010000114.1 GCA_017849395.1 Hyphomicrobiales bacterium | reverse complement strand
GGACTGGACCGACGCGCCAAACGCATCCTGCCCGCCTGGATCGCGATGCTGGAGACCCTGGAGAATGGCGAATTGACCGAGGAGTTCGTGGACTGGTTCGAGATCGCGCGCGAGGACGGACGCGATGCCGATGTCGGGTTGGAGCGGCATTGGATCGATCCCACCATTCCGCTGGCCGCCGAAGTGCTGGAGCCCGCGCATGGCGCGCTGGTTACGTCGGCCACCTTGCGCGATGCGGGCGATGCCGACGACTGGGCCAGCGCGGAAATCCGCACCGGCGCGAACCACCTGCCCCAGCCGCCCAAGCGGGCGCATTTCGGCTCGCCCTTCCAGTACCAGGATCAGGCGCGCATCTTTGTCGTCACCGATGTCGCGCGGCGCGACGCGGATGCGCTGGCGGCGGCGATGCGCGAATTGTTCCTGGCTTCGGGTGGCGGCGCGCTGGGTCTGTTCACCGCCGTGCGCGCCCTGCGCGAGACCGCGACGCGCATTGCCCAGCCTTTGGCGGATGCCGGACTGACGCTCTACGCCCAGCATCTGGACCGGCTGGACACGGGCGCGCTGGTGGATCTGTTCCGGGCGGAAGAGAATGCCTGCCTGCTGGGCACCGACGCATTGCGTGACGGCGTAGACGTGCCCGGCCGCTCGCTGCGGCTGGTGGTGTTCGACAAGGTGCCTTGGCCCAAGCCGACCATCCTGCACAAGGCGCGGCGGGCGCGGTTCGGCAAAGGCTATGACGACCTCATCACAAGGCTGCGGCTGAAACAGGCCTTCGGGCGGCTGATCCGGGGACCGGAGGACCGGGGGTGCTTCGTCATCCTGGAAAGCGCCACCCCGACCCGGCTTTTGTCGGCCTTTCCGGAAAATGCCCCCCTGAAACGCTGCGGACTGGCGGAGGCGATTGGGGATATCAGGCGGTTTCTGGAGACGGAACCGGCAGCGGCGCTTATAAACCGCTGATGGCCGCGACCGTGGAAAACCTGAACCCGCCCGACGAAAGCTATGGCCGCTTTTCGACCGGCATCCTGCCCAGCCATGTGCTGAAGCGGCTGCTGGAGGCGGGGCGCGAGGTCACGGCGTCGGAGCCTTTCGCTCCGGGACAGGTCCAGCCCGCCAGCATCGATCTGCGGCTGGGCGCCAAGGCCTGGCGGGTGCGCGCCAGTTTCCTGCCGGGGCCGGGCGCGACCGTGGCCGACCGCCTGCCATCCGTGTTCATGCACGAGATCGACCTGAGCGAGGGCGCGGTGCTGGAAACGGGCTGCGTCTATATCGTGCCGCTGCTGGAGCGGGCGGAGTTTTCGGCGCGCATATCGGGCGTCGCCAATCCCAAAAGCTCCACCGGGCGGATCGATGTGTTCACCCGGCTGATCACGGATTACGCGCCGTCCTTCGACCGCATCGAACCTGGCTATCGCGGTCCATTGTTTGCCGAAATCAGCCCCCGTACCTTCCCGGTGCTGGTGCGCAAGGGCTCGCGGCTGAACCAGTTGCGCATCCGGCACGGCTCACCGCAATTCACCGACACGCAACTGCGGCGGCTGCACGAGACTGCTCCGTTGGTGGATGGCGAGCCCAACATCGACAATGGCCTGGCGCTGTCCATCGACCTGAAGGGCGACGCAGGCGGACGCATCGGCTGGCGCGCCAAGCGTCACACCGGCCTGATCGATGTGGACCGGCCCGGCGTGCTGGAGCCGCGCGATTTCTGGGAACCGGTGGAAGCCAATGCGGCGGGTCATCTGGTCCTGGACCCGGACGAGTTCTACATCCTGGCCAGCCGGGAAAAGGTGGCCATTCCCATAGACCATGCCGCCGAGATGGTGCCTTTCAACCCGCTGGTGGGTGAATTCCGGGTCCATTATGCCGGGTTCTTCGATCCCGGCTTCGGTTTCGAGGCGGGCAAGCCGCCGACGGCCCGCGGGGTGCTGGAAGTGCGCTCCCGCGAGGTACCCTTCATCCTGGAGCATGGCCAGATCATCGGGCGGCTGGTGTTCGAACGACTCACCGACCCACCGCCGGAAGTTTATGGCGTTGACCTGGGGTCCAATTATCAGCGGCAGGGGCTTAAGCTCTCAAAGCACTTCCGGTTGCCTTAATTCGGCGCTGGCGCGCACTACGCTGTCGCTAGCGCGGGCCTCAAACTTTCGAAGCATTTTAAACTGCCCTGACGTGGGCGGCATTCCGCATTGGTAAATGTTGCGGAAAATCCACATCGAATTGTCAAAATTGCAGAGCAGCCGTGCAAAAGGTTGCGTCTTCATGTCCTTACGGCAAAGTGGCGCCGCTGCAGACAGGACGGTTTGGGGAAATCCTGCAGTATCTGGAGCCGGTGGGGACCGGTTCCGAGGGTCCTAATTGAAGGGGGCAGAAAGTGAGGCGGCTACGGCGCGAAAGCAGCCGGCCGCCTCATGTTTTTCCAGAGCATCGGCCAGGAAAAGTGCGAAGCCCCGGAGGCGCGAAGCGGTTTTCCGTCAGGCCGTGCGACTTTTGGATCTCCTCCGCACCCAGTCCAGCACCGCAAAAGGCGCGTAATAGACCAGGATGAACACCATCCCCATCAGCACCAGCTCGGGGATGTACCAGGGCCAGGGCGACATCAGACTGAGCAGACTGGCATTCGGGGGCTTTTCCCGCAGGAAGGCGTAGTTCACCCCCAGCAGCCAGTCCGCCAAGCCGGCGATCGCGGCATAGCCCAGTGTCGCCGCGATCACCCGCGGCAGGGAGCGTGGCCAGGGTCTGAACCCCGTGCCCAAGGTCAGGTACAGCAGGGCGGCGATGATGCCGCTGTGCTGGATGAAAAAGAACAGGAACTGGGAATCGGGGAAATCCCAATAGATGGTCGGGGTGACGACGCCCTGAAGCGTTCCGCCAAGGCCCCAGAAGTATCCCAGCTCATAGGCGACCTGGTTGCGGGTCAGCAGCGCCGTGATGAGCGCGATGCTGGCCCAGTCGCACAGGTTGAGCGGCAATCCATTGTCGAGGCCCAGCGCGCCCTGCCGCCAGGACAGGACAAACCATAGCGACCAGCCCGTCAGCATCAGCACCGCCAGGGCGATGCGCGCGATGCGGTCGGCGCGACGGCCCGGATGTTCCCACCGCGCCAGCGCCGCCAGCGCCAGCGGTACCAGCAGCGTGACCGCAATCGCCGCCAGATGCGACGGGCCGAACATCACAAAGCGCGAACTCATGCGCCGCACATCCCGCGCCGCAAATCCGTCATGTCCCGGCCCCGCATGATAATTTTGGCGGGAGGGTATCGGGCGGCGGCGCGTCTGCCAACGCGCGCGCCGCAAAAAGTCGCCTTGTATCTATCCGGTCAGAGCGGCCAGCCGGATGCTCGCAAGCAGCGGCGAGACGCTTTCGGATCGTCGCATATTTCACGGACGGACCGCATGCAGCGTCAACTGCGCGTCATGTATCCCCGCCCACAAATCCGGCTATGCTGCCGCAAAACGATGCGGGGAAATGCCTTATGAATGTGCCGATAAAGCGCACGCTGGAACGCGTGCCGGGCGGGTTGATGATCGTGCCGCTGGTGATCGGCTCCCTGATCGCTACATTCGCGCCGGGCACGGGCAGTTTCTTCGGCTCGTTCACCGGGGCGTTGTTCACGGGCGCGCTGCCGATCCTGGCGGTGTTCTATGTCTGCCTGGGATCTTCCATCGCCATCCGCAGCTTTCCCATAGCGGCAAAGAAGGGTGGCGTTCTGCTGGCGAGCAAGCTGGGCATCGGCGTCGCGGCGGGACTGGTGCTGGGGCATTATCTGGGCGAGCAGCCGGTGACGATGGGATGGTTCGCTGGGCTTTCCACGCTCGCCGTCGTGGCGGCGATCAATGACACCAATGGCGGCCTCTATATGGCGCTGATG
>JAFIHO010000008.1 GCA_017849395.1 Hyphomicrobiales bacterium | reverse complement strand
CCAAGGTCTGGCCAATGCCTGTGACGGGGTGACCTTCGAGTTCGGGCAGCTGCCCGCCGACGCGCTGGAACTTCTGGCGGAATTGGTGCCGGTGCGTCCCGGCCCTTCGGCGCTGACGACGACGCAGGACCGTCTGACGGGAAAGAATTTCGTCGCGGGACTGGGGCTGAAGACCGCACCCTTTTTTGAAGTCGGTTCGGCGGAACAGGCGCGCGAAGCCTTCGCCCAGGTGGGCGAGCGCGGCATTCTGAAAACACGGCGTCTGGGCTATGACGGCAAGGGCCAGGTGAAAGTCGCCAGCGCCGATGAAACGGTGCAGGCCTTCGAAAAGCTGAACGCGCCGTCGATCCTGGAAGGCTTTGTCGATTTCTCGTTCGAGGCGTCGGTGGTGGCGGCGCGCGGCGCGGACGGCAGCTTCGCCGCTTATGACCCGCCCGAAAATGTGCATGAGAACCATATCCTGCGCCGCTCCAGTGTGCCGTCGCGCCTGACGGGCGGGCAGATCGCGCAAGCCTGGCGCATCGCCAAGGTGATCGGCGATGCGCTGGATTATGTCGGTGTGTTCGCGGTGGAACTTTTCGTCGGCACCGATGGTTCGCTGCTGGTGAACGAGATTGCGCCGCGCGTCCACAATACCGGCCACTGGACCATCGAGGCCTGTGCCTGCTCACAGTTCGAACAGCATATCCGCGCCGTGGCGGGCGGGCCGCTGGGTGATCCGGGCCGCCACGCCGATGCGGTGATGGAGAACATCATCGGGGCCGAGGCGGCGGCCTGGGAAAGCCTCGCGCGGGGCGGCGCGCTGCATCTTTACGGCAAGAAGGAAGCGCGGTTGGGCCGCAAAATGGGTCATTTGACCCGGTTGAAGCCATTGACGAAGGGCTGACGGGACCATAGGTTCCGCCGCCATGAACGCGACCACCAAGACGACGACCAAGACCAAGCCCTGCGGGGCTGGGACTTGCGCGCGCGCCTGACGGAACGCGAAACGCCGGACACCCAGCCCCGCCCAAAGCGGGGCTTTTTTGTTTGCAATGGAGCCAGAACGTGAAGAACAAGCATGTAGCGATTGTCGGCGCCACCGGCGCCGTGGGCCGTGAATTCATCGGCTGCATCGAAAGTCGCGGTATTCCGCTGAAGTCGCTGAAGCTGCTGGCCAGCGCCAAATCGGCAGGCAAATCCTATCCCTTTCGCGGCTCCAACCTGACGGTCGAGGAACTGAAGGAAGACAGTTTCAACGGCATCGACATCGCGCTGTTCTCGGCAGGCGGCAGCATCTCAAAGGTGTTCGCGCCCGCCGCCGTGAAGGCCGGCGCCGTGGTGGTGGACAACAGCTCCGCCTTCCGCACCGATCCCACGGTTCCGCTTGTGGTGCCGGAGATCAACGCCCGCCGCATCAAGGAACACAAGGGCATCATCGCCAATCCCAATTGCGCGGCGATCACCACGCTTGTGCCGCTATGGCCCGTGCATCAGGTCAATCGCGTGAAGCGCCTGATCGTCTCCACCTATCAGGCGGCGTCGGGCGGCGGCGCGGCGCTGATGGAGGAACTGGAACTGTCCACCCGCGCCTTCCTGGACGGCAAGGACTATCCGCCCAAGGTGGTGAAGTACCCCTACGCCTTCAACCTGTTCAGCCACAACACCGCCATCGACATGGCGACCGGCTATAATGACGAAGAGACCAAGGTCATCCGCGAGGCCAAGAAGATTTTCGAGGACGACGCGATGGCCGTCTCTGCCACCTGCATCCGCGTGCCGGTGCTGCGCGCCCATTCGGTGTCCATGACCTTCGAATGCGAAAAGCCGATATCGCCGGAAGAAGTGCGCGCGCTGCTGGAAAAGGCGCCGGGCGTGAAGCTGGTGGACGACTGGGCGAACAATTACTTCCCCATGCCCAAGGACGCCTCCGGCCAAGGCGATGTGCTGGCCGGCCGCATCCGCCGCGACCTGTCCGATGCATCGGGCAAATCGATCTCCATGTTCGTCGCCGCCGACCAGCTACTCAAAGGCGCGGCGCTCAACGCCGTGCAGATCGCTGAACTGCTTTAGGAACAGAGTGCAATTGTCGGTAATCCAAAACACCGTGTCATGGCCCGGCTTGCCCCGGCCATTCAGGGCAGCAAAAAAGACGCGCGACATTGGCGGAAGCGCCCCGGACGGCCCAAATAGCGCGGGCCATGACAATCGCGTGTTTCGGGTAAATAAGACTCCATGACCTCTGCGGTTTTGTTCGATTGCGATGGCGTGCTGGTGGACAGCGAAGTGCTGATCCACGCCATCGAGTTGCAGGTGCTGTCCGAACTGGGCCTGCATTATGAAAGCGGGCCCTTCAAGGCGCGCTTCATGGGCCTCAGCAACGCGGCCTATTTCGCGCAGTTGAACAAGGAAGCCATCGAACGCATCGGCCGTCCCGTGGAGGCCGAGGCAAAGCCGCGCATGGTCGCCATGATCGAAAAGGCCTTCGCGGAACAATTGGCCGAAGTGAAGGGCGCGCGCGCCGCAGTCGGCGCGCTACATCTTCCCAAGGCGGTCGCCAGTTCCAGCGGCATACGGGCGCTGGACTACAAATTGAAGAAGCTGGAGCTGTGGGACGCCTTCGCGCCGCATGTCTATTCCGGCGAACATGTCGCCCATGCCAAGCCCGCGCCCGACCTGTTCCTGCATGCCGCGAGCAAACTGTCCGTGCCGCCCGCCGACTGCCTGGTGATCGAGGACAGCGTCAATGGCGTGCGCGCGGGCCTGGCGGCGGGCATGACAGTGTGGGGGTTCGCAGGCGGCGGCCATATGGACGCGGCGATGGGCACGCGGCTGCTGGAAGCGGGCGCGGTCCGGCGGGCATCGGACTGGGACGAGGCGAAGATGCTGTTCGAAAGGCTTTAGGTTTTGCGCCCCTGCGCGAAAACCTGGGCAAAACGATCGAAGCCGGTCTTCATCTGTGCCTTCAACGTCTCGAACTGCATCACATTCTCAATGCGCGCGGCCAGAAATTCGGTGGTCGCGGTCTCGCCCTCGCTGGTGTCGTTGAACCAGCGCATCAGGGTCGAGCCATAGACGCCCGCCAAAATCCCGCGCTTGGTATAGAAATTGAAATCGGTCGAGGTATCGCCCGCCGCGCGCCACATGGCATCCACGGTGCGATACATCAGCTTCGCCGCCAGCGCCGCATGCATGGGCAAGGACAGCAGCGCCGCCGCGCGCCGCGCCGCTTCCTTGTTTGGCTTCAGCACCTGCAACCGCGCCGTCACCGCCGCCGCGATGCGGGCGCGGATTTTCAGCCTGGACAGATCCAGCGCCTTCAGCCGCACTTCCATCTCGTCATCGGCATGGTGCGAATAGAATTCCAGCAGGCTCAACGGCCCTTCCGGGAAAAGACGCTTTATCTCCGTCTTCTCCAGTCCAGCCTCCTTGCCCGCCTCTTCCAGAACCTTCTGGGTGAAACCGTCGAAGGCGGCATGGGGCAGCGCAGCCGCCAGCACCCCCGCTTTCAGCGTCTGGTCATTCAGCTTGCCGTACGATCCGGTATCCGGCGCGGCCTGTGCCCCGGATGCGGCCTTCTTCTTCGCGCGCGGCTTTTTCGGTGTGTCGCTCATCCGGCGGCCTGCATGTGGCGCAGCTCCGATTCAAACACCAGCCGCGACAGATCCGCCATACGGCTGGGATAAAGCCGCCCGTCCAGATGGTCGCACTCATGCTGCACCACCCGGGCATGGAAGCCGCGTGCCGTGCGCTCGATCAGCCGCCCGTCCACGCCATAGCCGCGATACTGGATGTGATTGGGCCGCTCGACATAGCCGCGCAGGCCCGGCACCGACAGACAGCCTTCCCAGCCGCCTTCGGTTTCAGGGCCCATGATGGCGATTTCCGGGTTGATCAGGACCGTCAGGGGGGCGGTATGGTCGAACCGTTCCGCCTCGGACAGGCCGGGATCGGACCTCTCGCCCGGTGCCTGGAAAATGACCACCCGCAGCGGCACATGCACCTGGGGCGCGGCCAGTCCCGCCCCGTTGGCATCGATCATGGTTTCGATCATGTCATTGACCAGACGGCGTATTTCCGGCGCGGTGGGGTCGGGAACCGGGCGGGCGACGGTCAAAAGGACCGGATGTCCCATGCGGGCGATTTTCAGGATGGCCATGGCCGGAATATGACCCCGGCTCCGGGAACGGCCAAGGGCGGGAACGGGTTAATTTGCGCGGGTAGACAGGCAAAAGTCCTTCTGATATCTACCCCGCCTCTTAAAACACCGGCAGGAGCCACGC
The DNA here is from genome assembly GCA_017849395.1 of Hyphomicrobiales bacterium. GTDB lineage: Bacteria > Pseudomonadota > Alphaproteobacteria > Micropepsales > Micropepsaceae > Rhizomicrobium. The sequence goes on along the minus strand of JAFIHO010000008.1, from coordinate 2,770 downwards.
TTGCAGATCATCGTCCGTGACAACAACATCGACCAGGCGCTGAAGGCGCTGAAGAAGAAGATGCAGCGCGAAGGCATCTTCCGCGAGATGAAGTTGCGCGGCGCGTATGAAAAGCCCAGCGAGAAGCGCGCCCGCGAACGCGCCGAAGCCGTGCGCCGCTACCGCAAGCTCCAGCGCAAGCGTATGCAGCGCGAAGGTTTGCTGCCGCGCTAGGCTCCGCAAGACCGGATACGAAAAAGGCCGCCCTTGAGGGGCGGCCTTTTTTTGCGTCCGTGCCGGACCGTCACGCAGTACGGCGCCTGCGGCGTATCAGGCCGAGGCTCGCGAGCCCGCTGGCAAACAGGGCAATCATGCCGGGCTCCGGCACACTGGCGGCCATTACGGCCTGGAACGTACCGACGTCGAAGCGGCTCAGGGTGAGCAGGCCGCCGGTGGTCGGTACATCAATCCAGTCCGCGAGCGAAAGATTGGTCGGATAGGCAAGGGGGCCGATCGCGCTCATCAGGTCATAGGTCGCATAGGCCGGATCGATGAACTGGATGATGTCGCAGCAGAGGGGAATGCCGTTCACGCCATAGCCGATCTTTTGCGCGCCCTGATGATCGAACACGTAATCGGTCCCGGTCACGGTCACCGGACCAAGGCCAGGCAGATCAATCACGGTGGTGATGATGTCGTTCCTGTAGGTGCTGCTGCCGTTGAATATGACGTCCGCCGTGTTGCCGGTCGCGGTCAGGGTCAGCAGGCCTGAAAAGCCCTGGCCTCCCAGCGTGCCCGCTGTTGTTCCCGTAAAGATGTAGCTGATCGGGCTGGCCACTGCCGGGCTTGCAAGCAATGCCGCTGCCGCAATCGCCAGCGCAAAAAATGATTTCCGCATAATCCCCTACCTTGGTACGCGGGAAGCCTAACACTCTGTAAATTTTAGACCACAGGTCCGGCAGGTGTTTATGCACCGTTAACCATCTTTTCTCTGGCATGGTTATCGGAAGTTGATGACCGCCATCTGCCGGTCGCGAAAGCGCAGCCGATTGCTGAGGCCCCGCGTCGCCGCGCAGGGACTCTCAGTACCAGTAGAAGCGCCGTGTCGGCATCTCGGCTTCCTTGCGGCGTTGCCAGAAAACCCGCGCCTGCATCGCCAAGGCGATCACAAGCAGGCCCGCGCCCAGAGCCATGCCGGCCATCTGCTTGATATCCGGAGTGATGGAGGCCTGCGATATCGCAGCCAGAAGGGACGCCAGACCGATGAAGAACAATGCGTAACGCATGCCGCACCTCGCGCCCCCAACCAGCCAACGCTGCGTCGCGGCAAAGGCTCCGTGACGATTGCGTCACGCGCCCCTGTAAAGGTTCCCTATGGCGGCGTATCCGTCTTTTTGGCTTTGCGGCCCTTGGCGATGAAATAGGCCGCCGTCGCGCCCACCGCCAACCCGCCCACGATCAGGAACCATTTGCCCGCACCGGGCGCGATCTGGTCCCCCGCGATCTCGGCCGCGGCCTTGATTGCGTCTTCCGCCTTCTTCTTGCGCGTGCGCCAGAACATCATGCCATGCTCGCGCGACGGGGTTGAAAAGCCGTTATCCGCGCGCCTTGCCGTTACTTATGTGCAGTCCGCGCAAATTGCGACCTCGACCGTCACATGCGACAGGTCGGGATAATGCCGCCGCAGCGCCGCCTTGATGGTCTCCGCGCTGGTCGGATCGGGCGAGACCAGCGACACGATCAGGCCGGAATGGCCCGGCCCCAGCCGCCACAGATGCAGGTCCGACACCCGCGCGCCCAGATCGGTTTCGATGGTGTTGCGGATATCCGCCGACAATTTGGGATCGGCGTCGGCATCCAGCAGCACCATGGCGCTGTCGCGGATCAGCCCGACCGACCAGGAGCCGATCACCACCGCCCCGACAATGCCGCATAGGGGATCGAGATAGGAGAGGCCGAAATAATAGCCGCAGGCCAGCGCAGCGATCGCCAGCACGCTGGTCGCCGCATCCGCCAGCACATGCACATAGGCGGCGCGCATATTGTTGTCATGGCCGTGGCTGTGCGTGTGGCCATGCCCATGCGCGTGATCATGCCCATGACCATGAGAGTGATTGTCCTTCAGGATGAAGGCGGTGATGATGTTGATCAGAAGCCCCAGGACGGCGATCAGCAGCGCCTCGCGGAATGCGATCGTCTGGGGCGTGATCAGCCGCCCAGCCGATTCCGCCGCCACCGCGATGGCGGTGACGCCCAGCAGCAGCGCGCTGGTGAAAGCCGCCAGGTCGCCGAACTTGCCGGAGCCGAAGCTGAAGCGGCTATGTCCCGAATAGCGGCGCGCCAGCCAATAGGCCCCGGCGGCCAGTCCCAATGCGCCGACATGGGTCGCCATGTGCACGCCATCGGCCAGCAGCGCCATCGAGCCATAGGCGATGCCGCATACGATCTCGACCACCATGAAGGCGGCGGTGACCAGCGCCGCAAGCCGCGCGCGCGCCTCGGCGCGGCCGTGACCGGCGCTGAGGAACTCATGCTCCTTGGTCCAGATGCCGTGATCATGGGCGCCGGCGGCGTGATTGTGAGTATGGGAGTGTGCGTGATCGTGGCTCATCAGGGACTAATGTAGTCCCCAATGTCCCGTCGCAAAATGCCCGAGTACGGCGAAAATTCAGCGGCTGAGCGTCACTGTGGCGGTGCCGGAGACGCTGACGCCCTGGAACGCGCCGTCCCTGGCCTTCAGCACGGCAAAGGTCTCGCCCGAGGGGGTCTGAAGTTGCACGCCATTGGGGGT
>JAFIHO010000113.1 GCA_017849395.1 Hyphomicrobiales bacterium | reverse complement strand
TGGGTGTGGGACGCGCGGCTGACCAGCTTCCTGCTGCTGCTGTTCCTCTATCTGGGTTACATCGCGCTGTGGAACGCCGTCGAGGATGAGGTAAAGGCGGCGCGCGCCGCCGCCATCCTGGCGCTGGTCGGGGCGGTCAATATTCCGATCATCAAATTCTCGGTCGAATGGTGGAGCACGCTTCATCAGGGCGAAAGCATCATGAGCGGTCACCTCGCGCCGGTCTTCCTCACGCCGCTGCTGCTGATGATGGCTGGCTATGGCTTCCTGTTCGCCAGCCTTTTGATGGTCCGCATCCGCACCGCTATCGTCGAACGGCGTATCCGTTCGCTCATGCAGGCGGCGGCATGAGCCAAATTCTCGAAATGGGCGGCTATGGCGCCTTCATCTGGCCCGCCTATGGCGTCACGGTTCTGGCGCTGGGCGGCCTGATCGTATGGGCCGTGGCGGGATGGCGGCGCGCCAAGGCGCGGCTGGCTGCCCTGGAAAACCGCGCCGGAGAAACGACGCCATGAAACGCTGGATTTTCGTTCTGCCGGTGCTGGGATTTGTGGCGGTGGCCGGATTCCTGTTCCGCAGCCTTTATCTGACGCCGACCCAGGTTGAGCTGCCGTCTGTTCTGATCGACAAGCCCGCGCCGCCCATCGCCCTTTCCCCTCTCGATGAGGAAGCGAAAGGCTTTGCCCGCGCCGATCTTGCGGCGGGCAAGGTGACGGTGATCAATTTCTTCGCTTCCTGGTGCGCGCCTTGCCGTCTGGAGGCCGACAGCCTGATGCTGCTGTCCCGGTCGCCGAACGTGACGCTCTATGGCGTCGCCTACAAGGACAAGCCCGCCGACACGCGTGCCTTCCTCGCCGACACCGGCAATCCTTTCGCCGCCATCGTGGCCGACCGGCAGGGGCTGGCCGCCATCGACTGGGGCGTCACCGCCGCGCCGGAGACGTTCGTGATCGACGGCAAGGGTGTGATCCGCTTCAAATATGTCGGCCCGCTGTCTCCCGACAGTCTGGCCCGTGTGTTGATGCCGCAGATCGAAAAGGCCCGCGCCTCTTAGGGACTTCCTAACCATATTTTGCGAGCCTGAGCCGCTCGGCAAATCGCGTTCAAAGTGAACCCATGCAGATCAGTGGCGCCAATCTTCTGCTCGCCTCGCAACAGGCCGCTCCGGCGGCGGCAGCGTCCGCACCCGGTTTCGCGGCGGCATTGCAGAATACGTCCGGTTTCACGCCGCGAGATTTAACCGCGCCGGAGCCGGTTGCGCGGCCGCAAACACAGACCCGCGCCGAAGACGCCAGGCCCGCGTCTTCCGGTCCGATACGGCCGGGTATGCATGTCGATCTGAAAGTCTGAACGCGCCCGCCCGTTGAACGGGCTCGTAAGTCAGTTGGCGCGTTTGCGCCGCGGCAACTTGCGCGGACGGGCATGACCATTGGTCAGCGTGTCGGCATGGGCGGCGATCTGGGTCAGCGCCTTGATGAATTTCTGCCGCTCCGGCGGGGCCAGCATTTCCAGCAGCGCGCGTTCGGCGCGATCGGCGGCGCTGCGCGCGGCGCGCAGGGCCTTGCGGCCATTGGCGGAAATCGCCACCGCATTGGCGCGCTGGTCTTCCTCGGTACGTTCGCGCGACAGAAGACCTTTCTCCAGCATCCGGCGCACCATTTCCGCCAGGGTGGATCGGTCGATGCCGGTGATCTCTACGAGCGCGGTCTGGCTGGCGCCGTCATTCTGCTCCAGCGCGCAAAGCAGGGTAAATTGCTGCTTGGTCAATTCCTTCGCGCCCGCTTCGCGCGCGTAAAGATCGCCATAAAGCTGCTGGCAGCGGCGCATCAGGTGGGACGGGGCCTCGGACAGCTCAAAGCTTCCATTGCCCTTTCGCTGCCCCTTGATCATTCAAGATCCCCTGCCAGTTTGGTCGCGCAAGAACCGGGACTTTTGCCTGTCTCCAGTTGCTGACGCCGGCGCCCGCCTCCCGCAATCGCGCATGGCGCGCGCGCTCCGGACGGCAACTTAAAACGGGTTTAGGCAACAATGTCCATGCGCAAAATTTTGCAAAAGCATCTTGCGTTGCGCGCAACTTTCTTAGTAGCGCGGCATTGCGCGAGGCGTGATGCACAAGACGCGCTGCGTGTTTCGCTATGGAACACAATGATTGGTAGGAACCGCGCGCGAGAGCATATCCCTTGCGGCGAAGATCATGGCCCGATCAGGCGTGCGGCTTTCCGGCCTTGGCGTCCGTGTCGTCCGCAAGCTGATGTTTCATCAGCAGCGGCGTTTGTGCCAGCGCGAACAGGAACAGCAGGGGAATTATTCCCCATACCTTGAACGCCACCCAGGTATCGGTCGATGTGCCGCGCCATACCGCTTCGTTAAGCGCCGCAAGACAAAGAAAAAACACGCCCCAGCGCACCGTCAGCTTGCGCCAGCCCGTCTCGTCCAGTTCGAAGGCCGACGCGAAGGCGTATTTGATGAACAGCCGCTTTGTGGCAAGGCCGCCCAGCAACATCACACCAAAGATGGCGTAGATGATCGTCACCTTCACCTTCAGGAAGGTCTCGTCCTTCAGGTAGAGCGTCAATCCGCCGAACACCAACACCATGGCGGCGGTGAACAGCGGCATGGGCGACAATTTGCGCTCCAGCAACCAGCCGATGGCCAGCGCCACCAGGATCGCAACCATGAAAACCGCCGTGGCGGTGAAGAAGCCGCCGAACTTGAATGCCGCAAAAAACAGCAGCAGCGGGCCAAGGTCGAGCAGCAGGCGGCGCAGTTGCGGGTTCATTCGTTATCCTTCCGCGCCCGTCAGCGCGCGGGCGAAAGCCTGGGCGTTGAAGGGCTGCAGATCGTCTTCGCCCTCGCCCACACCGATATAGTGAACAGGCAGGCCGAATTTCGCGGCCAGCGCGACAAGGATGCCGCCTTTCGCCGTGCCGTCCAGCTTGGTCATCACCAGCCCGGTCAGGGGCACGGTGGCGCCGAAGGTCTCAACCTGTGAGATCGCGTTCTGGCCGGTGGTGGCGTCCAACACCAGCAGCACGGCATGAGGCGCGGAAGCGTCGAGTTTCTTGATGACGCGGGCGATCTTTTCAAGTTCCGCCATCAGCCCCGCCTTGTTCTGCAACCGGCCCGCCGTGTCGATGACAAGAACGTCGCTGCCATTGGCGCGCGCCTTCTCCAGCGCCTCGAAGGCAAGGCCCGCGGCGTCGCCGCCGGTCTTGCCCGCCACGAAATGCGCCCGGGCGCGGTCGGCCCAGACGCGCAACTGTTCGATGGCGGCGGCGCGGAACGTGTCGCCCGCCGCAAGCGTGACGCTCTTGCCGTCTTCCGCGAGGCGTTTGGCCATCTTGCCGATGGTCGTGGTCTTGCCGGTGCCGTTGACACCGGCGACCAGGATGACGAACGGCTTCTTCGCCGTATCCAGGATCAGCGGCTTTTCGATCCGTTGCAGCACCGAGGCGATTTCCCTCGACAGCACATCGCGGATCTCGCTGGTTGAGATTTCCGCATCATAGCGGCCCTTGGCGACGGCGGCGGCCAGCGCCTTGGCCTGGGCCGCGCCCATATCGGCCTTGATGAGGGCCTCTTCCAGCTCGGCGACCGTGGTGGCGTCGAGCTTCTTCCTGGTGAAAATACCGATCAGATTGTCCGACAGCCCGGCGCTAGACTTGGAAAGACCAGCCTTCAGCCGCTCGAACAAGGTCGGCGGCGGGGGCGCTTCACCGAATGTCCTCATCCGGCCAGCTCGCCGACAAGATGATCGCCGTTCCGGCCGCTTACTGTCACGGTGACGAAAGAACCGGGCTGCGCCTCGCCTGAAAATTCCACCGGCGCGAAACAGGCGGTGCGGCCCATGCCGCTTTTCTCGACAAGGATGCTGTGACGCTGGCCGCGCATGGCGTCATAACGCGCCGTTTGCGCTGCGGTGCCGCAGGCGCGCAGCCGCGCGGCACGGTCCTTCACCGTCGCGCGCGGCAGTTGGGGCATTCTGGCGGCCGGGGTGCCCTTGCGCGGGCTGAACGGGAACACATGCAGGGTGGAAAGCCCCGCATCCTCAATCAGTCTCATGCTGTTCTGGAACATCTCCTCCGTCTCGGTGGGGAAACCGGCTATCAGGTCCGCGCCGAAAGCGGCGTCGGGGCGACGGCGGCGGACTTCGTCGCAGAAGGCGATGGTGTGGCGGCGGCCATGACGGCGCTTCATGCGCTTGAGGATCATGTCGTCGCCCGACTGGGCGGACAGATGGAAATGTGGCATCAGCCGCGGCTCTTCCGCGATGGCGCGCATCAGATGATCGTCCGCCTCGATGGAATCGATGGAAGACAGCCGCAGACGCCTGAGGTCGGGCACCAGCTTGAGGATTTTCTCGACCAGTTGCCCCAGGCTCGGCGCGCCCGGCAGATCGGCGCCATACGAAGTGAGGTCCACTCCGGTCAGAACAATCTCGGGGAAGCCGTTTTCCACCAGCCGCCGCGCTTCCTCCACCACCGCGCCCACGCCGACGCTGCGCGAATTTCCCCGCCCAAAGGGGATGATGCAGAAGGTGCAGCGATGGTCGCAGCCATTCTGCACCTGAAGAAAGGCGCGGGTCTTGCCGTCGAAATGATCGACCATCTGCGACGCGGTCTCACGCACGCTCATGATGTCGTTGACGCGCAGCTTCTCGGCGCGGCCCAAACCGAAATCGGCATAGGCCTGGGCGGTCAGCTTTTCCGCGTTGCCCAGCACCGCATCGACCTCGGCCATCGACGCATAGGTGTCCGGTTCTGTTTGCGCGGCGCAGCCGGTCACGATGATGCGCACGCCGGGCCGCTCGCGGCGCAATTTGCGGATCGCCTGGCGGGACTGGCGCACCGCCTCCGCCGTGACGGCGCAGGTGTTCACCACCACGGCATCGCGCAACTGCGCCTCGCGCGCGCGCACCTTGATCGCCTCGCTCTCATAGGCGTTCAGGCGGCAGCCGAAGGTGATGACATCAACTTCCTTGTTGGTCGCATTGCCGGACGAAAAACCGGGGACCACTTTTTCTGGCAATGCTACGGTCATGAATATTTCGCCAGATCGAGTTCGCCGGTGAAGGGCGTGGCGGCGGGGCCGGTCATCCAGACATGATTGTCGTCGCGCCATTCCAGCAGCAGCGAGCCGCCATCCAGCACGACTTCGACCTTGCGCCCGGTCAGGCCGCGCCGCATCGCGGCAACAGCGGTGGCACAGGCGCCGGTTCCGCAGGCCAGTGTAATGCCCACGCCGCGTTCCCACACCCGCATGCGGATGCGGTCCTTCGCGGCGATGCTGGCGAATTCCACATTCACCCGTTCCGGGAACAGCGGCAGCTTTTCGATGCGCGGTCCCAGTGCCGCAACGGGGGCTTCTTCTGCTTCCGGCACAAAAAGCACGCAATGCGGATTGCCCATCGAGGCGGCGCTGGCGTCCAGGCGGCTGCCTTCGACAGTCAGTGTGAACTGCTTGGTGTCTGTCTGTTCGGACATGGGAATTTCGTTCCAGTCCAGTTTCGGCGCGCCCATGTCCACCGCCACCATGCCGTTGCCCGCATCGCTGCAATTCAGCATCCCGCCGCGGCTGGAGAGTTTCACGCGCGCAAGGCCGCGTTCGTCCAGCAGCAGCCGCGCGACACAGCGCGTGGCATTGCCGCAGGCTTCCGCGTCGCCGCCGTCCGCATTATAAAAAAGCAGGCTGGCATCGGCCGCCGCGCCGCCGGGCCCCACCACCACAACCGTATCGCAGCCGACGCCGAAATGGCGATCGGCCAGGCGGCGGACCTGGACATTGGTCAGGGCCAGGGATTTTTCGCGGGCGTCGAACACCACGAAATCATTGCCCAGGCCATGCATTTTGCGGAACGGAGTCATGGCCCGCCTTATATGGGGTCGCAGCAGGATTTGCCATTGCCTCGGCAGGGCAAAATTCCCATGCTGTCAGGATCAAATGGATAGCCCATGCGCGCGAAACCGTTATTTTCTGCCCTGCTGCTTGGCGCTTTCCTCATCCCAGGAGCGCGCGCCGTGCCCGATTCACAATCACTGACCGACCCCTATGCCTGGCTGGAAGAGGTGCAGGGGCAAAAGCCGCTGGCCTGGGTGGCCGAGCAGAATGTGAAATCGCGCGGGATCCTGAAGGCCGATCCGGACTACCAGAAGAATTACGACTCCATCCTGTCGGTGCTGGATGCGGCAGACCGTATTCCCTATGGCTCGCTCAGGCATGGGCATGTCTATAATTTCTGGCAGGACGCAGCGAACCCCAAGGGATTGTGGCGGCGCACCAGCATCGCGGATTATCAGAACCCGGCGCCTCACTGGGAAGTCTTGCTGGATGTCGATGCGCTGGCAAAGGCCGAAGGCGAGAATTGGGTGTTCGGCGGCGCGGTGTGCAATCCCTCCGGCAAGCGCTGCCTGATCAAATTGTCGCGCGGCGGCGGCGACGCCAAGGTGGTTCGGGAGTTCGATCCCGAAAGCCGCAGCTTTGTCGCGGACGGCTTCATCCTGCCCGAAGCCAAGACCGATGTGAGCTGGTGGGGCGACCGTCGCATCCTGTTCGCCACCGATTTCGGCAAGGGTTCGCTGACCCAGTCCGGCTATGCGCGCATCGTCAAATTGTGGAAACGCGGCCAGCCCATCGCGGCGGCGCAGACCGTGTTCGAAGGCGATGTGAAGGATGTGCTCGCCTCCTCCGCCACCTCCTCCACCAGCGCGGGTGAGTTTGCGCTGATCGTGCGCGCGGTCAGCTTCTTCGAAACGGAATACCGGCTGGTGCGCGACGATGGCGCGGCGGCGCAATTGCCGCTGCCGCTGGGTGCGGATGTGAAGGGCATGACGGGCGGCTGGCTTCTGGCCACGCTGCGCCAGCCCTGGGAAGCGGTACCCGGCGCGGCCTCGCCGCATCAGGTGCGCAAGACTTTTCCCAAGGGTGCGCTGATCGCCTTCGATCTTGCCGCCTTCGCGCGGGGACAGATGCCTGCGGTGCTGCCGCTTTATGCGCCGGGTCCGCGCCAGAGCATCGAAAGCGTGGCGACGGGACGCGACGCGGTCTATGTCGCGATCTACGACAATGTCGTGGGCAGCGTGCATGTGTTCCGGCCCGGCAAGGATGGCTGGGCCGGAAAGAAACTGGCGCTGCCGGGCAATGGCTCGGCGGACATCGCGTCGGTCAATGATTACGGGCCCGAAGCGATGTTCAGCTTCAACAATTATCTGACCCCGCCGACGCTCTATTTCGACACCGGCAATGACGCGCCCAAGCCGATCAAGTCCTTGCCCGCGCGCTTCGATGCATCAGGCATGACGACCGAACAGTTCGAGGCGACATCGAAGGACGGCACGAAGATTCCCTATTTCGTGACGCGGCCCAAGGTGATGAACGGCCCCGCACCCGCCATCCTGTATGGCTATGGCGGGTTCGAGGTGTCGCTGACACCCTCCTATTCCGCCAATTTCGGGCGTCTGTGGGTATCGCGCGGCGGCGTCTATGTGGTGGCGAACATCCGCGGCGGGGGCGAGTTCGGTCCCGCCTGGCACGACGCGGCTCTGAAGGAGAACCGCCAGAAGGCGTTCGACGATTTCGCCGCCGTGGCGGAGGATTTGCAGAAGCGCGGCCTGACCACGCCGAAACAGCTCGGCATCATGGGCGGATCGAATGGCGGGCTTCTGGTGTCCACCGTGATGACGCAGCGGCCCGACCTTTTGGGCGCTGTGGTGTGCCAGGTGCCGCTGATCGACATGATCGCCTATACCCATATCGGCGCGGGCGCGAGTTGGGCAGGGGAATATGGCGATCCCGCCGATCCGAAGATGCGGGACTATATCCTTGGCTATTCGCCCTATCAGAATGTGAAGCCGGGCGTGAAATATCCGCCCGTCCTGTTCGTCACCGCCACCAGCGACGACCGTGTCACGCCGGTGCATGCGCGCAAGATGGCGGCGAAGATGGAAGCGCTGGGCCAGGATGTTCTGTTCTATGAGAACACCGATGGCGGCCATGCCGCCGCCGCCGACCACAAGCAATCCGCCGAGATGTGGGCGCTCAGCTTCGTCTATCTGGCGCGCAAGCTGGGGCTGAAATAGCTAGCCGCGCCCGCGCGTCGAAAGGCCCAGCAGGCTGTAGGCGGGGCAGACGCCAATAAGGGCCGTGACTATGGGCACGATTCCGATCCAGCCCACCCAGTTCCAGCCGGTGGCCGGAAAGCCCAGCGGGATCGCATAGGCGATCAGAACAAGGCCGATGACGATGCGGATGATGGCGTCCGGTCTTCCGACATTCTTGAGCATGGCGTTCTCCCTTCAGGCAGTTCGCTGATTCCACGGCATGTGGGCCATCAGCCGCGCCAGGCCGCAGAAGCCCGTCGCCCCCGCCACCGTCAGGCCGAGGCCAAAGAACAGTGTGAGCGCCAGGAACAGCGGCGTCACCAGCCAGGCCAGCAGCGAAGCGGCCACGATGCAAAGACCGATGGTCAACTGTACCTGCCGGTCCAGCGGCAGCAGGGC
>JAFIHO010000112.1 GCA_017849395.1 Hyphomicrobiales bacterium | reverse complement strand
GTGACCAAAAACAGCAGGGCAATGACACTGAAACAGACCCGCGCTTCCTGCGTCAGGTGCGAGCGGTTCTCCTGCATGTGCAGGATGAGGGGCCTGGAAGTGCCCCGTTCGGGCACTGCAAACAGCTTTTCAGGCTGGGGCGCCCAGGGCCGCTGCGATGAACGGCACAGCAATTCGTACATGGAAATATGCTCCGGCTAAGCCGGTGCACGCGCAAAATGGGCGCAGGACCGGCCGGTCCGACAAATCGGTTCAGATTGTCAGACGAGAGCCGGCGGTCCGCGCAGCGGCGGACGGAGATGGAATACGCGCTCAGAATGGGCTGTGCGGGTCGGCACAAAGCCCAGAGCCAGGATGAAGGCCAGCGCCAGCGCCAGCAATGCGGGATCGGCACCCGACATCGACGCCATGGACAGCGAGGTGAAGGGACATTCGCCCTTGCCCTGCTTGCCGCTTGAGTCGCTGGAGCCATCCTTCATCGGAATGGCGATCTGCTTGACCGCGTGATTGCCAAAGGCGTCATCGCAGATCTGGACTGTCAGAACCTTGGAGTTCTGGCCGATCATGAAGCCTGTCGGGACGATTGCCTTCATGCACAGCGTCGCCAGCACCAGCACGATAGCCAGAGCTCGATGTCGCAGGAAAAAGGCGCGAACAAGGTTCATGCTGGGCCGCCCTATGCGATGATCGGTTATTTGTCATCCCCGGACCGCTTCGCCAAAAAGCGGGCACTATCCGCCGGGCCGGTATTGTCCGTGTCAAGGAAGTCGAGCGCGACGATGGCCGGATCGAAGTGGAAGGCTATGACGCGAAGGGACGCGAAATCGAACTCGTCATGGACGCTGCCGGCAAGCGGGTGCTCGCCACCCGGGTCGATCATCGCTGGGATGACTGACGGCAACGAGCCCATTCGCCCGCAGAAGGCCTGGCGAATGGGCATTGCGCCTGTGGTCAAAACGCCTCCCGGCCCTCCGCAATGTTCAGCAATTCCGAAAACACGAATGTTGCGGGTGCCCGCCCGGAGGCGGGCACCAGTTCTCGCAGCAAGCCGTTGTCGCGCAGGTCGCGGATAATCTTGCGGGCGGTCGCCGGCGGGATCTGGGCCGAGGCGATGAAGTCCGGTGTCTGAAAGATCGGGCGCTGGAAGATCCAGTCCAAAGCTCGCACGGCATATTGCGAGTGAGTGATCTCGACCACCCAATCGCGCTTGTCCTGATGCAGCGCCAGGATTGCTTGGGCCTTTTGGGTGTTGGCTTCGGCTTGAGCGATGATGCCGCGCAGGAAGAAGGCCACCCATCCGCTCCAATCGTCGTCGCGGGAAACGGCCAGCATCCGGTCGTAATACTCGTCCCGATTGGCTTCGAGGTATTCCGACAGGTAGAAATTGGGGCGCGACAACAGCCCATGGGCATAAAGGAACAGCGGGATGATCAATCGCCCGATGCGCCCGTTGCCATCGAGGAAGGGGTGGATCGATTCAAACTCGGCATGAACGATAGCCAGTTGCACCAGCCTATCCGGCGCATCGGCATGAATATAGGCTTCCCAGCCCGCCATTGCGTCCTCGATACGATCGGCACCTGGCGGTACGAAGCGGGCCTGTTCGATGGTGCAACCGTCCGGACCGATCCAGTTGGGGATGCGGCGGTATTCGCCCGGATCCTTGTGACGGCCACGCACACCATCCATCAAAACACGATGCGTGGCCTTGATCAGGCGTTGCGACAGCGGAAGCTCCGCCATCAGGCTGTCCGCCTCGCGCAGGGCAGCGCGATAGTTCAAGACTTCGCGTGCGTCGGCTTTCTTGGGGGTGCTCTCGTCAAACAGATGCCCTTGCGCCTCGAATTCCAGCACCTCGCCAAGCGTTACCTGCGTCCCCTCAATTTTGCTGGAGAGCACGGCTTCACGAGCCGTCAACGGCGAAAGCAAAATGTCAGGATTGGGAATGCCGGAGAGGATGCCCTCATAGCGCGCAATGGCGGCATTGGCTGGCCCGACCAGCGGGAACAGCGCGCCCAGGTCAAGCGTTGCGGGCGGGAAACGTCCTTCGTGATAGACAACAGGCAATGGCGTCTCCGTCAGACGGGCGTAGGCTCGCGCGCACGAATCGCAACGCGCTTTGATGATCGTCTATCAACAGCTACACCATTTGATGATCGCAAAGTAGGGTTTTGCCTACATCAAGCACCTTTGATGTTCACAGGCGATCACCAAAGGCTTCAGACGTATCGGATCGGGCCGGTTCCATCGGTTGGCAAGATGGGCGACGGCGTTCGATGCGGCGATCAGGCTCCCGCAAGTTCGTCTCGACAGGGCCCCGCCACCGCCCGGCATCTTCGGCATCAGCTCCGCGGTTCGCCTGGCAGGAGTGGGGCACACCCATGGCTCGGTGAAGGCGGCTATTGCTCATTGTCGAATGGCCCGGGACCTTCCCGCCCTTTGAGGCTCAATCCTTGGTCGCTCCGCCCCCTGACGCCATCAACCCGTGAAGGGTCCGCTACGCCCCTGGCGTGCGGCCTTGCGGCATGGCTGCCGCCGCGGTGATTGCAGGGGTCGGAGCGACACGTCGGTCGCCTGTCGAGCGGGGATGGTCCCCGCCGCAAGACAGGAGATCGCAAGATGCCGCTTCCCCTTGCCCAGCGCCACGCCTGGAACCTCGCCAGGACGCTGATGGTCTGCGTCACACTCTTCCGCGCCGGAGCGGCCTACGGCGTCATGCCATCCGCCGAATACGACGGCGATGCCAGCCAGATCCTCCATGAATACGATCCGTTCTGACGGCGGCTCACGCAGCGCCGCGTCGGGGCCGGAAGCGCAACTTCGCCTTCCGGCCTCTCGCCATGCCTGCTATTGTCTTGCCGCACGCGCTTGTGGAGGTGGTGGAAAGCGCATCCTGTTGAACCCGCTTATCGGGAGGATGCGATGATCCTTGCCTTTTTTGTTTCCGTCACCGCGGTCGTGCTGCTCGCGCGCCTGTTCGCCAGCATGATCGTCTTCGCGCTGCCGCTTTACTGCGCAGGCCTTTCCGCCATGTACGCCTGGCAGCATGGGCTCGGGATCCCTGCGGCAGTCCTGGCGGCGGCGGCTTCGGCCTTTGCCTTGCTCGTCGCGGCCAAACTGCTGGTTGGCAGCACGTCCATCCCGGCCCGCGTCATCGTCAGCCTTGCCTTTGCCCTTCCGGCGGCCTTGACCGGATATCACGCGGTGCAAGGCATCTGGGGCGCTTTCGCTCCCGTCGGCATGGCCTCCATCATCGTCGGAGCGGGCGCCGCATTGTACTTCGGCCTTGCTGCACAGAAGCAGCTGCTCTCGGCACCGCAGGGCTGAAGCCCCCCGGCACTGTTGGACTTGGCGGGCGCTCTCAGCCGTATCGATCATGGCCCGCGTCCAGGTGCTGGTCGATCACCCCGTCCCGAGGGCGGCCGATTCGAAACGGTGGCAACGGATCGCCGCTCTGCTTTGGGTATCCAGCAGCGTTGCCGAGCAGGTCCGGCAGCGCATTCCCCTTGCGCCGCTACAGACAGGCAAAGGCTTTGAATGGCGGGCCCAACCGCCACTCGATCCGGAGAGGTCTGCTCCACGAGGCGCCTTGCCCGAGTAATCCGCCACCTTGCGTGACCGTCTAACCGCCAGTCTCCGTTCCGGCGCGACCCTTGCGCCCAGTGCGGTCTTCTCCATGGCCCTGGCTGGCAGGAATGGCTTTGCCTCATCCGACCTTGCCGCAATGGCTGCTTGCCAACTTTCTTCCCCTGCCGCTGCGCGGCATTCCTCGCGCAGACAAGAAAGATTGGCGCACAGCCATCCTCCGCTGACGCTGCGGCCCTGACGGGTGCGGCGGCCTGATGCCCTGCCTTCTTCGAGCCATCGAGACCGCGACGGGCGCGGGATCGAAGCACTGAAGGAGAATGAACATGGCGAACATCGGCACTTTCAAGAAGGTCGGCAATGACTTCCAGGGCGAAATCGTCACCATGAGCGTGCAGACCAAGAACGTCCGGATCGTGGCCGAAGAGGGCACCGCCAACGAGAACGCCCCCAGCCACCGGGTCTTCGTGGGCCGCGCGGAAATCGGCGCCGCCTGGACCAAGCGCTCCGGCGAAGGCCGCGACTACCTCTCGCTGAAGCTGGATGATCCGAGCTTTACCGCCCCCATCTTCGCCAACCTCTTCGACGACGAGGATGGCAAGACCTACAACCTGATCTGGTCGCGGGCCCGCAAGTCGAACAACGACTGACGGCAACCACCAGGCCCCGCCCGGCACCGCCGGGCGGGGCTTTCAGCATTCGCTGGGTGGCGCGGAGCTGTCTGGTTCCGCGAGCAGTTCCATGGGGCGGACCTCGAGCGCCTGCGCAATCTCCCAGACGGAAAGGAGTGTCGCATTCTGCAGCCCGCGCTCGATGGCGCTGATATATGCCCGGTCGACGCCCATGCGTGCCGCGATCTCAGCCTGGCTCAAGGCTGCTGCCTCGCGAAACCGCTTCACGTTGATCCCGAAGAGCTTGCGAATGTCCATCCGCAGCTTAGAAACCAGTCGCGTGTTATAGTGCGACGTATTATAATACGCGTCTAGTTGGGGACGAACCGGCGCACTTTGCCTGCTCCGATGACTTGGCCTCTCAAAGGGATAAGGATGTCCCTAATTTCGGAGAATTGAAGGCAATTCCGCCAAATTGGAGAGACTGCTATGAACGCGCGCGCAGGCACCGAGTCTGCTATCTGGCTTGTCGGATAACAATGCAGCCATTCGCAGCAGAACCACCTGGGAGCGATACGCTCACGCAATATGACGGGCAGCACCTCGTCACCTATCTGCGCCTGCTCGACGCAGCGGCAGAGGGGGCGGATTGGCGGGAAGCCGTGCGGATCATCTTTGCGATCGATCCTGACCAAGACCCGGACTTTGCCCGCAAACTTCATGACAGCCATCTCGCCCGGGCCAGATGGATGACGCAGGCTGGCTATCGTGAATTGCTCGCCCGTTCAGCCGGAACGTAGACGAGTGCAAGATGGCATAAAGTGCCGCCAATAAGGGCGATTGCGGAGCGCCGGTTATCTGCCCGTCCGCACAAGCTTGATCGATTATGGTTACTTGTCTGTTAACCAGAATTCTCAACCATGTCGGGCTTGGCCAGTTTGCGCGAGCAAAACGGAGAGCCGGATGTCGGGAGAGGCGTCGTGGCGGTCCCCAACCGCCGCCGGGCACTATGCGGGACACGATCTTGCGGATTTCGCGCAGGAATTCCTGCGCCGTAATCCCGACTACCAACATGACTTCGCCGCAACCGAAGGGCGCATCGCAGCCCAGCCTGGCCGCGCCGATCAGGAAAGGGAGGGTCTGGCCGGACGATGGGGCCTGAGCTTTCCCCTGCGACCCAAGCCAGCTTCCATCATGCAGTCCGGCTATTTGGGACCCCGACCTGAGTGCAGGCACGGTCATTCTCGAAGGCCCTGACGAAACGCCAGACACCCTGGTGCCAGCCGGTGCCGTCATCCGCAACGACCGGAAGCTGCCAGCCGGGCTCCATCTCGTCCTTGATGTGGCCGGCATCCGCCACCGCCTGCTTTTCCGTCATAATCCCGCTTGCCCGCAAACAAGCTTCTCGGTGCCGGCCGCGCCCGGTACGGCACTTCGCCTTGTATCCACCAGGATTTATGCGGGGCTGATTGGATTTGCCCCGCCCATCAAAGAGCGCGCGCCGTACCATCTGACGAGCTATCGTCAGCACAGGCTCATCCAGCTTCTGACGCTGCTCGACGCCCATGCCGCAGGCCTTGCCCTGCGGCAGATCGCCTTCGCACTCGTGTTTCCACGCAATCAGCCGCTTACGGGCGCTGCATGGAAAGGATCCGGCGAGCGGCGCCATACCCATCGCCTGCTGGGCGAGGCGCAGCGGATGTGTCGCGAAGGCTACCGGACCCTGCTCGAAAAGGGGTGATTGGCCGGGGTGACAAAGCGCATGCCCTGCTCTGCGTCACTCCTTTCCGCCCTCTGCCTTTCTCCATGGCTTGCGTCTGTCGGCGGCGCTGTCCGCCGCTAACCCCAGACGCGAGAGAGCCAAACCATGGATGCCATTCCTACGCCGGTCGTGCCGCGATTTCTGCGTACCCCTGACGCTGCCCTGCACCTCGGCCTGTCCGCCCGCACGCTTGAAAAGCATCGCTGCTTCGGCACGGGACCCATCTACCGCAAGCTCGGTGGCCGGATCGTCTATGCGATCAGCGACCTCGATGCCTGGGCCGAACGAGGACTGCGGCACTCGACCAGCGATCCCGGCCGCGGCGTGGTCCATCCGGCGAAGCGCGTCGATGGCTATACGCCGCCAGTGCGGCGCTGAGCGCCAGCCATGCGCCGAGTGTCAGCCTTTTCCGGGAGCGAAGGCCAGCTTGACCTGTTCGTCAGCGGCGGCGGCGAGATCGCCGCCCGCGATGCTCAGGTGTCAATCGGCATCGAAACGGGACCCCCTATCGGCTCCCAAAAGGGACCCCTGCCTCTGGTTGCATCGGGTCAGCGCGCGTAGGCCCGGAGCTCTCCATTTAGCGCAGGGGCCTGCGGGCGCGGGTTGTTTGTCTTTTC
>JAFIHO010000111.1 GCA_017849395.1 Hyphomicrobiales bacterium | reverse complement strand
GGGATGGCGAGTGGCGACACGCGTGGTGATGTTGACGAAATAATTGGCGATATAGCCGCGCTGATTGTCGACATTCAGCGCCATGCGGAAGAATAATTCGTCCGTGAACGGAATGTTGATCGCGCCTTGCAAGGCGGCGCGGCCGTAATCGCCCAGCACGCCCCTGATATAGCCGCCGAATTCCGGCTGCGGCTCGCGGCTGTTGTACATGATCGCGCCGCCGGTGGTGTTGCGTCCGACCAGCGTGCCCTGCGGGCCTTTCAGCACCTGCACATTGTCCACATCGAACAGCGCGCCGTTCAGGCCCACCGCGCGGGCGTAATAGACGCCGTCCTTGTAGATGGCAGAGGCGGTATCGAAACCCAGGCCCGGATTGCCGCCGCCTGACGGCGCATCGAAATTGCGCTGGCCGCGAATGGTGACGTTCAGCGTGTCCTGGCGGAAGGTCGTGGGGGCGATATAGACCGAGGGGCTGACATAACGGATATCCTCGATGGTGCGGATCGCCAGCTTGTTCAGGTCCGCCTGGGTATAGGCTTCCAGCGAGATGGGGACGGTCTGCTGGTCTTCGGTGCGCTTGCGGGCGGTGACATAGACGGTTTCGATGCCGAGACCCGACTGCGCCTGGACCGGCGCATCCTGGGCCAGAACCGGCATGGCCGGGACCAGTCCCGTGGTGGCGAGAAGCGCCAGCATGAGTCGGTTGCGCATGTCTTTTCCCCTGTATTCTTGGCGCGCCCGCAGGGGCAGCGCGAACGGGGCAAGCTCTAGTGGAATTGGGGCGGCCGATACAAGGCGACGGGCCCCCCGCTTGCGGACATTTGGCAAAATCGGGAAAAATTCCTTGGGCGGAAGGCTCTAACCCTGTACACGGCCGGCATAAAAGCGGGCGAAATCGGAGACGGCATGAACAAGATCGCAATGGTGACGGGTGCTGGCAGCGGTGTCGGCCGCGCGGTGGCGAAGGCCCTTTCGGCGGCGGGCTATAGCCTGGTGCTCACGGGACGCCGGCGCGAGGCGCTGGAACAGAGCGTCGCGCAGTTGCAGGGGCCATCCCTGGCCGTGCCCGCCGATGTCGGCGATCCGGCCAGCGTAAAGGCGCTGTTCGCCGCCACCAGGGAGAAGTTCGGGCGGCTGGATGTGCTGTTCAACAATGCGGGCATCGGCCTGCCCGCTGTGCCGATCGAGGATCTGAGTTTCGAGCAGTGGCAGTCCATCGTCGGCGCAAATCTGACCGGCGCGTTTCTCTGCACCCAGGAAGCGGTGCGCATGATGAAAGCACAAGAGCCGCGAGGCGGGCGCATTATCAACAATGGCTCGGTCAGCGCCGACCGGCCGCGTCCGCATAGCGCGCCCTATACCGCCACCAAGCACGCCATCACCGGCCTGACCAAATCCACCATCCTGGACGGGCGGCCCTTCGACATCACCGCCAGCCAGATCGATATCGGCAACGCCGCCACCGAGATGACCGAGCGCATGACCCAGGGCGTGCTGCAGGCGGACGGCAAGCTGGGCATCGAACCGCGCATGGACGCCGATGATGTGGCGCGGGCCGTGGTATACATGGCCAGCCTGCCGCTGAGCGCCAATGTGCCCTTCATCACCGTGATGGCGACCAAGATGCCGCTGTTCGGCCGGGGATAGGCCTGATCGCCGCCGCCACCGCACCGGATTTGCGGCCGCGCCGCGCCGCCGCCGCGATCCTTGTCGCGGGCTGGGTGCTGATGCTGGCGCTGACCGCGCCCGGACAGGCTTCGTTCGACACGATCCGCCAGCTGGCCGACGGGCGCAGCGGCAATTACGACTCCTGGCATCCGCCGGTCATGGCGTTTCTGCTGGGCCTGTTCGACCGGCTCCTGCCGGGCACGATGCTGTTCCATGTCGCGATGAGCGGCCTGGCCCTGACGGGACTGTTATGGCTGCTGTGGTTGAAGCCACCGCCGCGCTGGGGCGCGGCGGCGATGGCGCTGGCGATCCTGCCGATGCCGCAATGGCTGCTGTACCAGAGCGATCTGTGGAAAGATGTGCTGTTCGCCAATGCGGCGCTGGCAGGCTTCGCCGCGCTGGCGCGGGCGGCGGATGATTGGTCCCGCCGCGGAACATGGCTGGCGGCTGCGCTGGTGACGCTGACTATGGCAGCCATGGCACGCCAGAATGGCATTATATTGCTTCCCGTCGCGGGCCTGACACTGGCTGCCATCGCCTGGCGTCATGGTCGCGGGACTGCGCAGGGATATGGTGCGGGATTTTTCGCCGCCGCCGCCTTGCTGACATTGGGGCTCAACAGTCTGCTGATCGCGCAGGGCGATGGGGGCAAGGGCGCGGCGCTGGAGATACGCTACGCCCAGGGCTATGACCTTGTCGGCGCGTTGCGCAAAGACGCCACGCTTGAACTGCCCGCCTTGCGCGCGGCCGACCCGAAGCTGGAAGGCCTGCTGCGCACGCGGGGCGTCGCGCATTACTCCGACCACCTGATCGATACCTATGCGAATGATCCGCCTTTGTCCGCCGCCATCGAGGCGTCGCCCAAGGGCGCAATCTTCGCGGCCTGGCGCGAGTTGGTTTTGGGACATCCGGGCCTTTATCTGCGCCAGCGCTGGCCGGTGTTCCGGCAAGTGCTGGCCACCCCGGATATCCGCGTGTGCCGCCCACTCTATTTCGGCGTGGATGGGCCGCCCGACGTCATGGAACAACTGGGGATGGCGCGGCGCTGGAACAGCCGCGACACCGCGCTGGCCCATTATGGAATGGCCCTGCTGGATACGCCCCTGTTCTCTCATCTTGCGTTCGGCGCGCTGGCGGCGGTTCTTCTTGTATTTCTTCTGCGCCGGAGCTGCGGCCCGGATCTGGCCGTGGCGGGGATGCTCGGCGGAGCGCTGGTTTTCGCGTTAACATTTCTTGTGCTGTCGGTCGCCTGCGACTACCGCTATTTGTATTTCCTCGACCTTGCCACGCTGGCGGCGGCTTTCCATGTCGCGCGCGGATTTGGCTAATTGGGTTCTGCCAAAATTTTGTCCAGCAATGGACCTTTTCCCCTGTCGGGCTGTTTCTTCGGCAGGAGAAAAGAAAGATGCGTGCCTGTTTCCTTGGACAGAGTGTTTGCGCACTGGGCTATGGCGTCGCCATGCTGCAAACACCGCCGCTCAACGAACCCGACGATTGCCAGCCTTCCGGTCCGCGCCCCGCCTATCCGGTGGTGATGCCCAGCGACGGCCAGGAATATGGCAGGCCGTCCCACTATCCCCTGCCCGGCTCTCCACCCCGGGTCTGGAAGGCCGATCCGCGCCTTTAGGCCAGCGGCATCGTCTGTAACCAACCCGAAACCGTGGCGAATAGGTTATGGTTCGGTGACAGGGGCAGAGATGACCGACCAGGCGCAGAGAATGCCAGCCATGCCGCAATCACCGGCGAAGTCCGCCGTGCGGACGGCGCTTGGCGTGCCGCAGGGGCCCCATACACTTGTCTATCGGCACAGCATGTGGGTGCGTGCCGCGCATTGGGTGAATGCGCTTTGTCTAGTCATTCTGCTGATGAGCGGGCTGGGAATCTTCAACGCCCATCCCGCGCTTTACATCGGCAATGGGTCGGATTTCGAGCGGCCCATCCTTTCGATGACGGCGCAGCAGAACAATGATGGCAGCCTGACCGGCACCACCTGGATCGCGCTGAAGCCGTTCGACACGACCGGATGGCTGGGCGCGTCGCGGGAAGACGGACAATGGATGGCGCGCGGCTTTCCCCATTGGGCCACCCTGCCCGGCCCGCAATGGCTGGCGATGGCGCGGCAATGGCATTTCGCCTTTGCCTGGTTGCTGGTGGCCAATGCCGCCCTGTTCTTCGCATGGGGCGTGTGGAAAGGCCATTTCCGGCGCGACTTGCTGCCGGACAGGACGAACATACGGCATCTGCCGCACGAGATCGTGCAGCATGTAAAGCTGCGCTTTCCTCATGGCGAAGCGGCACGGCGCTATAATGGCTTGCAAAAGCTGGCCTACAGTATCGTCATTTTCGTGCTAGGGCCGCTGATCGTTCTGACCGGCCTGACCATGTCGCCCACCATGGATGCGGCCTTTCCCCAGTTACTCTGGCTATTCGGCGGACGTCAGACCGCGCGCACGATCCATTTTCTCTGTGCTTTTTCGTTCCTGGGCTTTTTCATCATCCATATCGCGATGGTGGTTCTGTCGGGCGCCTGGAATAATCTGCGCTCCATGATCACGGGCTGGTATGCGATCGAGAAGGAAGACAGTCGTGGCTGACCAGAGCCGCCGTACCTTTGTTGGCCGCGCGCTGGCGGGAGCGGGCGCGCTGATGCTGGGCGGCTGTTACGACCTGTCCCAGAAAAAATGGGTCACCGGCATATTGGGAGAGGTCGAGAATCTGACCCGGCGCGCCCAGCATCTGTTCGCCGGTCAGCATACATTGGCGCCGGAATATGCCAAATCCGACATCGCGCCGGTATTCCGCGCCAATGGTACGCGCGATCCGGGCACCCAGGAATATGCCGCCCATGTCGCCACCGGGTTCGTGGACTGGCGGATCGCGGTAACGGGGCTGGTGGAGAAGCCCTTGTCCTTGTCGATGAGCGAGCTGAAGGCGCTGCCATCGCGCACCCAGATCACGCGGCATGACTGTGTCGAGGGCTGGAGCTGCATCGGCGAATGGAAAGGGACGCCCCTGGCGCTGGTGCTGGCGGCGGCGAAGCCAAAGCCCAACGCCCGCTATGCTGTTTTTTATTGTGCCGATCCGATGACAGTCGAAGGAGACCCTGATCATTATTATTATGAGAGCCTGGATCTGGCCGAGGCGGTTCATCCCCAGACGATCCTGGCTTATGAAATGAACGGCGAAGCATTGCCGGTGGCGCATGGCGCGCCGGTACGGTTGCGTGCGGAGCGCCAGCTTGGCTACAAGCAGCCGAAATACGTCCAGCGCATTGATCTGGTGGAGGATTTCTCCCGTATCGCCGGTGGGAAAGGTGGGTACTGGGAGGATTTGGGCTACACTTGGTATGGTGGCATCTGACGCCCTGTCACAGCCCGAAAGACAATCCGTCGCATATTCGGCATCTGGAAAGGCCCCTCTTGTCTCCACGGGCACCAATTCCGATATTGGACGTTATACCAGAATCGCCGGTAACCTTTTTTTCACTTAAAATCCAATAGCTTGGCTTAATCATGCTGAAACGATACGCCGCCTTGGCCGCCCTGTCGGCTTCCCTCATGGTCTCCGCCTGCTCCACCTCCAAGGACCCTGAGGCCTTGGCGCAGAATGATCCCTATGAAGCGACCAACCGGGACGTGTTCGATTTCGACATCAAGCTCGACAAGGCCGTGCTGCTTCCGGCGGCGAAATTCTATCGCAGCGCCGTGCCCGAAGTGGCGCGGGACGGCATTCACAACGCTGTCGCCAACCTGAACGCGCCGGTTCTGTTCGCCAACGACGTGTTCCAGCTGGACGGGGACAAGGCCGCCAATACGCTCGGCCGTTTCATGCTCAATTCCACGGTCGGCATGGCGGGACTGGTCGATGTCGCAGCCAAGGCCGGTATGCCGGCGCATACCAACGATTTCGGCATCACCCTGGGCAAGGCCGGTGCGGCGGAAGGCAGCTATCTGGTGCTGCCCTTTATCGGGCCCAAACCGCCGCGTGACATTGGCGGCACGGTGGTCGATGCCTTCATGGATCCGCTGAATTATATCGGACCGGGCGGCTTCATTAACGGCTATCAGATCGCCAAGGGCGGGCTGGACCTTCTGGATACCCGCTCAGCAAACATCGAAAGGCTGGATACGATCGAGCGGTCCTCGATCGATTTCTATGCGACCACCCGCAGCCTTTATCGCCAATATCGCAATGCCCAGATCAATGAGGGCAGGGCGGGGGAATTCGAAGACCTGCCGAACTTCTGAGCCTTCTGTTTCCAACCTTACTCGGCTGGCGCCGGTGAGGGGGCGGGCGGCGGCTGGTGGCCTTCGGGCGCATCGCCCATAAGGCCGTGATACCAGCGGTTCCAGAAGCTGCCACACCAGCGGCCGAAGCGTTCCAGATACAGATAGACCACCGGCGTCGTGTAAAGCGTGAGGGCCTGGCTCAGCATCAGCCCGCCCACGATGGAGATGCCCAGGGGACGGCGCAGTTCCGAACCTTCGCCCAGTCCGATCGCTAGCGGCAGCGCGCCTAGAATCGCGCCCATCGTCGTCATCATGATGGGACGGAAGCGCAGCAGCGCGGCGCGGTGAATCGCTTCGCGCGGCGGCAGGTTCTCGCGCCGCTGCAGGTCGATGGCGAAGTCGATCAGGATGATCGCATTCTTCTTGACGATGCCGATCAGCAGGATGATGCCGATAAAGGCGATCATGTCGAACTCGGTCTTGAAGATCAGCAGGCCCAGAACCGCGCCGACCCCGGCCGAAGGCAGGGTCGAGAGAATGGTCAGGGGATGCACCAGACTCTCATACAGAATGCCCAGCACGATATAGATGGTGATGATCGAGGCCAGGATCAGCAGCGGCAGATTCTGGAAGGCGCGCGCGAACAGCCGGAAACTGCCCGCCTCCTCGCCATGGATGGTGAGGGGCACATTGAGCCGCGCCATGGCGCGCTGGATGGCGGCGATGCCGGTGCCCATCGCCACGCCGGGCGCCAGGCCGAAGGAGAAGGTCGTAGCGACGAAGGGCCCCTGGTGATTGACGGATAGCGGCGTGGTGCCCGGCCCATAGGTTGCGAAGGCGGACAGCGGCACCATGGTCGAGACCCGGGTCGAAACCGATGCGCCGGTCGATGCGCCGCCGCGCGCGGAATTGGTGAGGGCATTGAGTTGCTGGTTGCGCACCGCGTCGGCGGCGGCTGCCGCGGCGTCGCTGGTCGCGGGGGAGGTTGTCGCGGCACTTGCGGCCGGTGCGATCACCGTCGTTCCGCCAGCCGCGGCGCTGGCCTGGGTCCCGCTGATCGCGCCGCCCGAGGTGGAGATGAAGATATCGCGCAGGGTTTCGGGATTCTGCCAGAAGGCTGGCGCGACGCCCATCACTACATGATACTGGTTCTTGTCCTTGTAGATGGTCGAGACCTGACGCTGGCCGAAAGCGTCATACAGGGTGTTGTCGATCTGGCTGGCGGTTAGGCCAAGCCGCGATGCTGTCTGGCGGTCGATCTGAAGCTGAATCTCCAGACCCTTGTCCTGCTGGTCGGAATTCACGTCCGTCAGCTCGGGCACGTCCTGCAGCGCCGCGGTGATCTTCGGCACCCATTTGTTCAATTCCTCCAGGCTATCGCCCAGGATCGTATATTGATAATTGCCGTTGCCCTGGCGGCCGCCGCCGCCGATGCGGCCCGCGGAATTGAGGAAGAGGCGCGCGCCGGCAATCTTGTCCAGCTTGGGCCTGAGCCGTTCGATCACTTCATCGCTGGTCAGGCCGCGCTCGCGCGGGGGCTTCAGGGTGATGAAGAGGCTGCCGCCGTTGGAGGAGCGGAAATTGCTGCCGCCGACCGAGCCGCCGACCGTAGCGACCGCGGGGTCAGATCGTACCGCCTCCACGAAGCGGTTGAACTTGCCCTGCAGCGACTGGAAGGAAATGCTCTGGTCGCCGCGCAGATTGCCGTTGATGATGCCGAGGTCCTGTGTCGGGAAGAAGCCCTTGGGCACGATCCCCATCAGGTAGAAGTTCAAAATGATGGTGATCAGCAGGATGAACATGATGGTGAGCGGGTTCACCAGCGCCCAGCCTAGGGTGACGCGGTAGAATTCCAGCGAGCGGTCGAAGATGCGGCGGCAGGCTTCGGTCAGCGGGTTGCGCGTCGTATCCGGCTTGATATCGAGATAGGCGCACATCATCGGGGTCACGGTGAGCGATACGATCAGCGACACGAAAATGGCGGCGGTGATTGTGAGGGTGAATTCGTGGAAGATGCGCCCGACGATGCCGCCCAAGAACATCATGGGGAAGAACACGGCCACCAGCGACACGCTCATGCTGATGACGGTGAAGGTCACTTCCCGCGCGCCCAGCAGCGCAGCGTCAAGGCGCGACTTTCCCGCCTCCAGGTGACGGGTGACGTTCTCCAGCACGACGATGGTGTTGTCCACCACGAAGCCGGTGGAGACGATCAGCGCCATGAGTGAGAAATTGTCCAGGCTGAAACCCAGCAGATACATGATGCCGAAGGTGCCCAGCAGCGCCAGCGGCACGCCCACCGCCGGGACCAGGGTGGCGCGCAGACTGCGCAGGAACAGGAACACGACAAGCACCACCAGAATGGTGGAGATGATGAGGGTGAACTCCACATCATGCACCGCGTTGCGGATGGATATGGTGGTGTCCAGCAACTCCTCCACATCGATGCTGGCGGGCAGCGCTTCGCGTAAGGCAGGCAGCTCGGCCTTGATGGCGTCCACCGTCTCTATGACATTGGCGCCGGGCTGTTTGGTGATGTTGACCAGAACCGCGGGGCGGCCATTGGCGACGCCGACATTGCGGATATTTTCCTGGCCGTCATACACCTCGGCGATGTCCTGCAGCCGCACCGCAGCGCCGTTGCGATAGGCGACGATGAGCGTCTTGTAGTCCGCCGCGATCGATGCGGCGTCATTCGCGTAAATCTGGTAACGCTGAGGCCCCGCCTCGATATTGCCCTTGGGGCTGTTGGCGTTGGCGGCGGTAACGGCGGCGCGCACATCCTCCAGCCCGATGCCGTATTTGAACAGGGCGCGGGGATTGAGGTCGATGCGCACGGCGGGCAGCGACGCGCCGCTGAGAGAGACGTCGCCCACGCCGCTGATCTGGGACAGTTTCTGCTGCACGATGTTGGACGCCTGGTCGTAGATCTGGCCGGGTGTCAGGCTTTTGGATGAGATGCCCAGGATCACGATGGGCTGGTCAGCGGGATTGATCTTGCGATAGGTGGGGTTGGAGCGCAGCGCGGCCGGAAGATCGGCGCGGGCGGCGTTGATGGCGGCCTGCACGTCGCGCGCCGCGCCGTCTATGTCGCGTTCGATATCGAATTGCAGCACGATGTTGGTCGTTCCTACATTGCTCTGCGAGGTCATCTCCGTCACGGAGGCGATCGAGGCCATGTGCCGTTCCAGCGGCGTCGCGACGCTGCTGGACATGGTTTCCGGACTTGCCCCCGCCATGGAGGCCGTGACCACGATGGTCGGGATGTCGATATTCGGCATCTGCGACACGGGCAGCAGGAAATAGGCCCCGATGCCCGACAGCCCCAGCCCGATGGCCAGCAAGGTGGTGGCGACGGGACGGCGGATGAATCCCGAGGCCAGGTTCATGGCGTGGCCGGCGCGGGATCACCGCGCTCCCGGCGGCGGCGCGCGCGCCTTTCGCGGAAGCGCGCGCCCCAGCGGTCAAAATAAATGTAGATCACGGGGGTGGTGAACAGGGTCAGCGCCTGGCTGAGGATAAGGCCGCCCACGATGGAGATGCCCAACGGGTGACGCAGCTCCGAACCCATGCCGGTGCCGAGCATCAGCGGCAGCGCGCCGAACAGCGCCGCCACGGTGGTCATCAGGATGGGGCGGAAGCGCAGCAGCGCCGCCTGATGAATGGCTTCCTCCGGCGACTTGCCTTCGTTGCGTTCCGCCTCCAGCGCGAAGTCGATCATCATGATCGCGTTCTTCTTGACGATGCCGATCAGCAGGATGATGCCGATGATCGACACGATGTTGAGGTCGTGGCCGAACAGGATGAGGAACAGGAGCGCGCCGACACCCGCCGACGGCAGGGTGGAAAGGATCGTCACCGGGTGGATGAAGCTCTCATACAGCACGCCCAGCACGATATAGACCGTCACGATGGCCGCCAGGATGAGCCACAATTCGTTGCTGAGTGCCGACTGGAAGGCCAGCGCCGCGCCCTGGAACTGGGTGGTGATGCCGGACGGCTTGCCCGCGTCGATTTCCGCCTGCTGGATTTCCTTGACCGCGGTGCCCAGTGAATAGCCGGGCGTGACATCGAAGGACACGGTTGCCGAGGGGAACTGCCCCAGATGGTCTATCTGTAGCGGTACGGTGCGCTGTTCGATCCGCGCGATGGCCTGCAGCGGCACCTGACCGCCGCCGGCCGAGGGTAGATAAATGTCCCTGAGCGACTCGATGGAATTCTGCAGCCGGGGATCGGCTTCCAAGATCACGCGGCGCTGGGTGGACTGGGTGAAGATGGTGGAAATAATGCGCTGGCCGAAACTGTCATACAGCGCATTGTCGATGGTCGCTGCGGTGACGCCGAACCGCGCGGCGGTGTCGCGGTCCACATTCAGATAGGCGGACAGGCCCTTATCCAGATAGGTGGTCGAGGGATTGCGGATCGCGGGAATCTTGCCCAGTTGCGCCATAAGCTTGGGAACGAAATCATTGAGCTCGGCATTGGTCGCGGCCTGTAGCACGAACTGGTACTGCGCCCTGGAGACCACGGAATCGATGGTCAGGTCCTGAACAGGCTGCAGATAGAAAGTGATGCCCGGCACGGAATGGGCGTCTTCCGCCAGCCGGTCCAGGACCACCTGCAACTTGTCGCGCTCGCCCTTGGGCTTCAGATTGATGAGGAAGCGGCCGCTGTTGAGGGTTGTGTTGGTGCCATCCACGCCGATGAAGGACGAGACGCTTTCCACCGCCGGATCGCGCAGGAGCTTGTCGGCCACGGCGCGCTGGCGGCTGGCCATTTCCTGGAAGGATACGGTCGGTCCCGCCTCGGTGATAGCCTGGACGAAGCCGGTGTCCTGCAAGGGGAAGAAGCCCTTGGGTATCGCGGCATACATCACGATGGTGAGCAGCAGAGTGCCCACGGCCACCACCATGGTCAGCCTCTGGTGCTGCAGCACCCAGATCAGTTGCCGATCATAGGCGGCGACGATGCGCTCATAGATGCGCTCGGTGCGCTGCTGGAAACTGCTTTGATGCGCATCTTCCGCGCGATGGGTCCGCAGCAGCTTGGCGCACAGCATCGGCACCAGGGTCAGGGACACCACCGCCGAGATTAGGATGGTGATGGAAAGGGTAATGGCGAATTCGCGGAACAGGCGGCCGACCACTTCCTGCATGAACAGCAGCGGGATCAGAACGGCGATTAGTGAGACGGTCAGCGACACGATGGTGAAACCGATCTCGCCCGCGCCCTTCATCGCCGCGTTGTAGGGCGTCTCGCCCTTTTCCAGATAACGCATGATGTTCTCGATCATCACGATCGCGTCATCGACCACGAAACCCGCCGAGATGGTCAACGCCATCAGGGAGAGGTTGTTCAGCGAGAAGCCCAGCAGATACATCGCCGCGAAGGTGCCGACGATGGACAGCGGCACCGACAGGCTGGGAATGAAGGTCGCGGGCAGGTTGCGCAGGAACACGTAAATCACCAGCACCACCAGCACGACTGCCAGCATCAGCTCGAACTGCACATCCGCGACCGAGGCGCGGATGGTGTTGGTGCGGTCCGTCAGGGTGACGACATCGACCGAGGCGGGCAGACCGGCCTTGATCTGCGGCAACAATTCCTTGATGGAATCCACCACCGCGATCACATTGGCGCCGGGCTGGCGCTGCACATTGATGAGAATGGCCGGGTCGCGGTTCGCCCAGCTCGACAATTTGGTGTTCTCGGCGCCCTGGATCACCTGCGCGACATCGGTGAGGAAGACCGGAGCGCCATTCTTGTAAGCGATGATGATCTTCTTGTACTCGTCGGCGCTGGACAGCTGGTCGTTGGCGTTGATGGTGTAGGACTGGCTGGCGCCATCGAAATTGCCCTTGGGGGCGTTGGAATTGTTGTTGGCGATGGTGGTGCGAAGATCGTCGATATTCTGCCCCAGAGCCGCCAGCTTCTGCAGATTGGCCTGGATGCGCACGGCGGGCTTCTGGCCGCCCGACAGGGTTACAAGGCCGACGCCGGACAGTTGCGAAATCTTCTGGGCGATGCGGGTATCGGCCAGTTCCTGCACCATGGTCATGGGCAGGCTGGTGGATTTCACCGCAATGGTGATGACCGGCGCGTCGGCAGGATTGACCTTGGCATAGACCGGCGGTGCGGGAAGGGTCTGGGGCAGGAAGCTGCCACCCGCATTGATCGCCGCCTGCACTTCCTGTTCGGCGATGTCGAGCGACAGATTGAGATCGAACTGCAGCGTGATGACCGACGAGCCCGCCGAGGAGATGGACGACATCTCCTTCAGGCCCGGCATCTGGCCGAACTGCCGCTCCAGCGGCGCGGTGACCGAGGTGGTCATTACGTCCGGGCTGGCGCCGGGCAGGAAGGTCTGCACCTGTATGGTGGGATAATCCACCTGCGGCAGCGCCGACAGAGGCAGGAATTTATAGCCCGCCAGGCCGACCAGCAGGATGGCGATCATCAGCAGCGAAGTCGCTACCGGTCGCTGGATGAAGGGTGCGCTGGGGTTCATCGCGCTTAAATCTCCGGCGCGGCGCTCAATGCGGACCGCCGCCGCCACCCCCGGGACCGCGCCTGCCCGCATTGCGGCGCACGCGCGCCGCTGCCTGGGCGCAGCCG
>JAFIHO010000110.1 GCA_017849395.1 Hyphomicrobiales bacterium | reverse complement strand
GATCGCCGGCCGCGGCACCCTTGAGCCGGCGGTCGCCTCGATCAAGAAGGGCGCCTATGACTTCATCGAAAAGCCGTTCAAGGCCGACCGTCTGCTGCATGTGGTGGAGCGCGCGCTGGAAGCCGCGCGCCTGAAGCGCGAGGTGCAGGAACTCAAGCTCAAGACGGGCGACGAAGGCGAGATGGTCGGCAACGCGCCGGTCATCGCCCAGCTTCGCATGCTGATCGACAAGATTGCGCCCACCAACAGCCGCGTGCTGATCGCCGGTCCCGCCGGTTCGGGCAAGGAGGTCGCGGCGCGGCTGATCCATGCCCGCTCGCGTCGCGCGGGCAACGCCTTCGTTGCGGTCAACTGCGCCACCATGGAGCCGGACCGGCTGGAAGCCGAACTGTTCGGCGTGGAGAACAGCGAAGGCCCGCGCAAGATCGGGCTTTTCGAACTTGCCCATAACGGCACGCTCTATCTCGACGAAGTCTCCGACATGCCGCTGGAAACCCAGGGCAAGATTCTCCGTGTACTGATCGATCAGACCTTCACCCGGGTCGGCGGTCAGACGCGGGTGCAGGTGGATGCGCGCGTGATCTGCTCCACCACCCGCGACCTGCGCGCCGAAACCGAAGGCGGGCGCTTCCGCGAAGACCTGTATCACCGCCTGAATGTGGTGCCGGTCCGGGTGCCGTCCCTGGCTGAACGCCGCGACGATATCCCGGTTCTGGTGGCGCATTTCATGAAACGCCTGTCGGCGGCCGGGGGCCTGCCGATCCGCAGCATCGGCGACGATGCGATGGCGGTGCTGCAAACCCATAGCTGGCCCGGAAATGTGCGCCAGTTGCGCAACATCGTGGAACGGCTGCTGATCCTGGCCAGCGACGATGTCACCGAGGCGGTGACAGCGGACCTGCTGCCCACCGACCTGGGCAACAGCAACGGTCTTGGCGGCGGCCGCAATGGCGATCTGGTGATCTCGCTGCCGCTGCGCGAGGCGCGTGAGATTTTCGAACGCGATTACCTGATGGCCCAGATCAACCGCTTCGGCGGCAACATCTCCCGCACCGCCGCCTTCATCGGCATGGAACGCTCGGCGCTGCACCGGAAGCTGAAGTCGCTGGGCGTGGGGTCAGGTACGGTGCAGTGATCTGTTTTTTTTAGCACCGCGGCTTAACCCACTGAGGACAGGAGAGGGATTGCATCGCAAAACTCCAATCCTTTCAACGCCACTGCGTGGACAGCGCGTGTAAATCCCTACCCCCATCTTTCGCTTTGAAAATTCTCGCCCATGCGCGCGTCTTGCCGATGGGAACTGCCATGCTATGAGTCACGCCCTGCGAAAATCCCGGACGACATCCCCATGACTGCCCTTCCGAAATGGTCCACCGCCCGCGCCCCTGCCGGACGCATCACCTATGTCAATGGCCAGTATATTCACCATGGCGAAGCCTCGGTGCATGTGGAGGATCGCGGCCTGCAGCTTGGCGACTCCATCTACGAAGTCTGCAATGTCTCGGGCGGCACGCTGATCGACGAAGCGCCGCATCTGGATCGCATGGAACGGTCGCTGCGCGAAATCCGCATGGTGATGCCGATGAGCCGCGAGGCGCTTCAGCTGGTGATGCGCGAAGTGGTCCGCCGCAACCGCGTCCATCACGGTTTCATCTATATCCAGATCACGCGCGGCGTGATGCGGCGCGATCATGCGCTGCCGGCCCAGCCCCTGAAGCCCGGCCTGATCATCAGTGCGCGCAACGTGCCGCTGTCTGTGCTGGACAAGAAACTCGCCTCCGGCGTCAAGGCGATCACCCGGCCGGATGAACGCTGGGCGCGGCGGGACATCAAGACGACCCAGCTTCTGCCCAACGCGCTGGCGCGCACCGACGCGCGCGAGGCGGGTGCATTGGAAGCCTGGCTGGTCGACGCGGACGGCTTCATCACCGAAGGCGCCGTCGCCAATGCCTGGATCGTGGATGCCGATGGCAATGTCGTAACCCGCGCCCTGTCGAACGATGTGTTGCCCGGCGTAACCCGCCAGGTGGTGCTTCAGGCGGCGGAAGAAGCCCAACTGCCCGTTATCCAGCGTAAATTCACCGTGGCCGAGGCATTGTCGGCGCGGGAGGCGTTCATTACATCCTCTACATCCACCGCCATAGGGGTGGTGGAGATTGACGGCCGCAAGATCGGAAACGGCCAGCCGGGGCCGCTAACCCGCCGGATTCACGACCTTTATGCCAAAAAGGCCGGGTTAAAATCCGTCTGACAGATTGTTTTATGCTTTCGCAATTGCAGCAATCCTTTATGCTGCCCAAAGCTTCGCGGGAGCGCCGTGCAGCCTTTACGGATTTGAACAAGAGAAGATGTGGGTGAACCCATGAGCGAAAAACAACAGAACCTTCAGGACACGTTTCTCAACGCTGTCCGCAAAAGCAAATCAGCCGTCACCATTTTCCTGGTCAATGGCGTCAAGCTGCAGGGCAATATCACCTGGTTCGACAATTTCTGCGTGCTGCTGCGCCGGGACGGGCAATCCCAGCTTGTCTACAAGCACGCCATTTCCACCGTGATGCCGCTGGGTCCGATCCAGCTTCAGGACGAGCCGGGCGAAGCTGGCTGATTTGAATCGCGCCTTTGTCGTTCATGTGGAGCCCAAGAACCGCGACCGCGGCGAACGGGCCCTGCGCGATGCCGATGCCCGCCTGGAAGAAGCTGTCGGCCTGACCGCCGCCATCGGGCTGGATGTCATCAGCAAACAGATCGCGCCTTTGGCCCGCACCGTACCCGCCACCCTGCTGGGCGCGGGAAAGGTCGAGCAAATCGGCATCGAAACCCGCGCCCAGGAACCGGACGTGGTGATCGTCAATGCGCACCTGACCCCGGTGCAGCAGCGCAACCTGGAGACCGCCTGGAAAAGCAAGGTGCTGGACCGCACCGCGCTGATCCTGGAGATCTTCGGCGAGCGCGCGGCCACCAAGGAAGGGCGGTTGCAGGTCGAACTGGCGCACCTCACCTGGCAGCGCTCGCGGCTGGTGCGGTCCTGGACCCACCTTGAGCGGCAACGCGGCGGCTTCGGCTTCCTGGGCGGCCCGGGTGAAACCCAGATCGAAACCGACCGCCGCCTGATCGGCGAACGCATCCTGCGGATCAGGAAGGACCTGGAAGCGGTCAAGCGCACCCGCGCCCTGGGCCGCCAGGCGCGCAAGCGGGTGCCGTTCCCGGTGATCGCGCTGGTCGGCTACACCAACGCCGGCAAATCCACCCTGTTCAACCGGCTGACGGAATCCGAGGTGCTGGCCAAGGACCTGCTGTTCGCCACCCTGGACCCCACCATGCGGGGCCTGAAGCTGCCCGGCGGCACCAAGGTCATCCTGTCCGACACGGTGGGTTTCATCGCCGACCTGCCGACCGAACTGGTGGCCGCCTTCCGCGCCACCCTGGAAGAGGTTCTGGCCGCCGACGTGGTCGTGCATGTCCGCGACGCGGCCCACGACGAAAGCGCCGCCCAGAAGGCGGACGTGCTGAAGGTGCTGGCCGACCTGGGGATGCCCGAAGACCGCCCCATGATCGAAGTTCTGAATAAGATCGACCTTCTTGAGCCCGGCGCGCGGGAGGGGCTGCTCGGCCGCCCCGGCAAAGGCCCGGTTGCGGTGTCGGCGATGACGGGAGAAGGGATTTCCGGCCTTTTACAGCGCCTGGAAGAT
>JAFIHO010000109.1 GCA_017849395.1 Hyphomicrobiales bacterium | reverse complement strand
CAACCCCCCGCCCAGCATGGGCAGCAGCAGCGGCGACAGCAGCAGCACGGTCGCGGCGCAGCACAATGCGGGCGCCAGCAAATTCCAGCCGCGCGGCCAGGCATGATTGCGTATCCGCAAATACAGAAGGTGAAAGCCGATGAAGTAGAGGACGTAGAAAAGATAATACCAGCAGGACAGCGCGCTGAGCGCATAAAAGACAACCGCCCCGCCAAGCCAGTAATAGCTCTTCCGCTCCAGCGCGATCAGATAGCAGACCAGGAAGAATGGCAGGAACTGGATGTTGGCGACATGGGTGTGGTGCATCGCCTGGATCACATGCGATGGATTGAAGGCGAACAGCACGCCGCCCGCCAGTCCGCCCACTTCACTGCGCGTCAGGTAGCGGCACAGATAAAAGGCCCCGATACCCGCGATGGGAAAGGATGCGAGCAGGGTCATGTTCTGCAGCAGCACCAGGGTCGAAAGCTGCTGACCGAACAGTTTCGCCAGGGCCCAAACTGCGAACACCTGCGGATAGGCGAAAGAGTGATAGTGCAGCGCCGTGCCCTCGGGCCAGCGGATCATCCGTGTAAAGAAGAACCCGTCCGGATGCGGCTGCACCGCATACCAGCTGTTCCAGAAATCCTGCATATTGTCTTCCGGCGGCCCCAGCAGCGCGGACGACATCTGCGGCAGGAATTGCCAGAACAGCAGTGCGGTCAGCGCCGTGAAAAAGGCCGCCAACGCGCCGAATTCCAGGATCGCCGCGCGATGCCGGAAGTTGCCGCCCGATGGCGGTTCGGGCGGTGAATCCGGGCCGTTGCTCATGTCAGGCCGGATCGTCGATCTGGGAAAGAACATCCTGTGCCCGATGGGCCAGCTCGGCCAGGGAATCGGGCATGTCCTCGCCCGACCGGCGCGCCCAATCCACCAGGCTGCCTGCGAACGCGGCCAGTTGTGGGGCGGCGGCGATCAGCCGTGCCTGTGCTTCGGTCTTGCCGGGATCCAGATCGTATTCCGCGCCCGGCACGCGCCAGCCGCCCCAGTCGGTCTCGCCTGTCATCACCACCGGATAGGTGCCGGGAATGGGATGGCGCGCGCAATCCTCGACCGGCTGCCATTTGTTGCGTGCCCGCACGATGCGCCAATGTTGCCCTGAAATGCGTGTCCCGGTGGCCGCCGGTTCTTCGCTCTGCAATTCCTCGGCGGCAAATTCTCGCCCCAGACCGACATCATAATAAATGCGAATCGGCTCGTCGAGGCCTTTGGCCCAATGCGGCACGACATGCTCGACCAGCGCCCATGTGCCGACAGGCTTCACATACACGCGCTGGTTCTTGTGGAATGCCGCCTTGGCCATCGGCTCTGCTCCGGATGCGGAGTGCCCAAGCTATTCGCCCGCTGTAAAGCTCCGGTTAAATCCAGCGAGGGCGGACGAACGGTCAGCCGCTGGTTAAGTTCCGGTTAAATCCTGCGGCCGCTGGCGCGGAACCGCACCGATCCCCGGCGCGTTGTTGACCCCAAATAGGGAGACACATCATGCGTGCAGCAACGATTTCAATTGGATTTGTCGCCGCCCTTGCCCTTGCTGGTTGCGGCACTTCGCCCGGCGACCGCGCGGGCAGCGGCGCGCTTCTGGGCGCGGCGGGCGGTGCGGCCGTGGGCGCCCTTGCGGGCAATGCCGCGGCGGGTGCCGCTATTGGCGCCGTCGGCGGTGCGGTCGTCGGCGCGGCCACCGATCCGTGCGACCTGAATCTTGGCGATCCCTTCTGGCGCGACAATGGCGGCCGCCGTGGCTATGAACGCCGCTGCGGACATCCCTATCGCGGCCGTTGAGGAAAAGGCTATCTTGCAAGCCGCAAGCAATGCGCGGCGTGCATGGAAAGTCCTTGCCTGAAAATCTGCACCTACGACCCGGCCCGCGCTCTGTGCGCGGGCTGTGGCCGTACGCTGGAGGAGATCGCGGGCTGGTGCCGTTTCACCATCCAACAGCGCCGCGCGATCATGGCGCAATTGCCGGCACGTCTCAGGCGGTCGTCTGCGCCAGCCAGTTGAGTTCGGACGCCAGCCCAACATTCTGCCCGATCACCATGATGGAAAGTGACTCGCTCTGCTCCGCCGCGGCGGGCAATCCCGCCAAGGTGGTGATGATGGTGCGCTGGCCGGGGCGCGTCGCGTTGGCGACGATGGCGGCGGGCTCGTCGGGCGAACGGCCCGCCTTCAGCAATTCGCTCACGATCTCGGCCGCGAATTTGCGCGCCATGTATAGCACCAGCGTCGGCGCGCCGTGCGAAACGGCCTGCCAGTCCAGCTTGGTCAGCTTTCCGTCGATGCCATGGCCGGTGATGAAGGTGACGGCATGATTGGTGTCGCGATGGGTCACCGGAATACCCGCATAGGCCAGGCCGCCGATCCCCGCCGTGATGCCCGGTACGATGCGGAAGGGCACGCCCGCGCGGGCCAGCGCCTGGGCCTCCTCGCCGCCGCGCCCGAACACAAAGGGGTCGCCACCCTTCAGCCGCAATACGCGACGGCCTTCCTTCGCCAGCCGGACCAGCAGGTCCGAGATCTCGTCCTGCTTGCAGCTTTTCACCCCGGCGCGCTTGCCAGCATAGATCAGCTCCGCCCCCGGCCGCGCCAGGGTCAGCAGCCGCGCATCGATCAGCGCGTCATGCAGGATGACATCGGCCTCGCCCAACGCCTTCAGCCCCAGCACGGTGATGAGCCCCGGATCGCCCGGCCCGCCGCCGCCCAGCCACACCCAGCCCTTTTCCAGGGCGGGCAATCCCAAGGCTGTCGCAAGGGCGTCGTTCATACGGCGTAAACCTTCCATGCTGCACATCGTAACATGGGCAAAGTTCCCTTGCCCCGGCAAAGAGTTACCGCTCCATGCCCCACGGTTGCGCTTTGTTGCAATGCGGCTAAAACCGCTTTCGCCTCTCTAACCTAGCCGGGATGCCCCATGAAGCCGCGCGCCGACCTCAAGCCCAACAGCTTCGATTACGAGAACCTGCCCCTGGTCACCGCCAATGGCTTTCGCGAGTATGACGCGCGCTGGCTGTTCGGCAAGGAACTGAACCTTCTGGGCGTGCAGGCGCTGGGCCTGGGTCTTGGCACCTATCTGCATGACATCGGGGTTAAGCCCAAGGTCGTCACCGGCCATGACTTCCGCTCCTACTCCCTGTCGATCAAGCAGGCGCTGACGCTGGGTCTACTGCGCGCGGGTTGCGAAGTGCACGATATCGGCCTGGCGCTGTCGCCGGTCGCCTATTACGCGCAGTTCGCGCTGGACTGCCCCGCCGTGGCGATGGTCACCGCCAGCCATAACGAGAATGGCTGGACCGGCGTGAAGATGGGCGCGCAGAAGCCGCTGACCTTCGGCCCGGACGAGATCAACGCGATCAAGAAGATCGTGCTGGAAGGATTGGGCAAGGAGCGTGCTGGCGGCAAATATGTCGCCGTGCCCGACATGCGCGAGACCTATCTTCAGGCGGTCACCAAGGGCCACAAGCTGTCCCGACCCATCAAGGTGATCGCGGCCTGCGGCAATGGCACGGCGGGCGCCTTTGCGCCCGAAGCGCTGCGCCGCATCGGCGCCGAAGTGATCGGCATGGACACCGACCTCGATTTCACCTTACCCAAATACAACCCCAATCCCGAAGACCTGCACATGCTGCACGCCATGGGCGATGCGGTGAAGGCGCAAGGTGCGGACCTTTGCCTCGGCTTCGACGGCGACGGCGACCGCTGTGGCGTGGTGGACGATACGGGCCGCGAAATCTTCGCCGACAAGATCGGCGTGCTGCTGGCGCGCGACCTGTCGGCCCAGCACCCCAATCCGCAATTCGTGGTCGATGTGAAATCCACCGGCCTTTATCTCACCGACCCGGTGCTGAAAGAGCGCGGTGTGAAGACCGATTATTGGAAGACCGGTCATTCCTATATCAAGCGCCGCACCAACGATCTGAAGGCGCTGGCGGGCTTCGAGAAGTCCGGCCATTTCTTCTTTAACCCGCCGGTCGGCCTGGGTTACGACGATGGCATCGTGGCGGGCATCGCGGTGCTGGAAATGCTCGACCGCGCGGGCGGGAAGAAACTGTCGTCCCTGTATGACGGCCTGCCCAAGACCTGGGGCTCGCCCACCATGGCGCCCGAATGTCCCGACGACCGCAAATACGCCGTGGTCGATGCGAT
>JAFIHO010000108.1 GCA_017849395.1 Hyphomicrobiales bacterium | reverse complement strand
GCGCCCCCCTGGACGCCGCTCGCGCCTTTGGCCGCGCTGGTGAATGGGTCGTTCGCGGTGGCGATCTTCTTTGTGCTCAGCGGCTATGTGATCTCGTCCTCGGCGGACCACAAGCATGAGTTCCTGCCGCTGCGCATTTTCAAGCGCTATCTTCGGCTGGCGCTGCCGATCTCGCTGTCCGTTGGGATAGGCTGGGTTCTCTATGCGATATTCGGTTTTCGCGGCGAGCCGCAAACCCCGCCAGGACTTTGGGAAACGCTGCGCCTGGCGTTCTTCGATCCCTTTTATTACGGCTTCTGCAAGCTGAACCTCGCACTGTGGACGATGAAGCCGGAGCTGATCGGATCGGTTTCGATCTATGTGATCTATGCGCTGGTCGCGGCACGGGCGCGCATTCTTGCGTTCGGGGCGCTGATCGTTGCGGCGCTGGTCACCTCATGGGCCTGGTACATGGCCTTTGCCATCGGATCGCTGTTCTACATGCTGCGGCTCAATCGCAGGCCGATGCCCGACTGGGCGGGACCGCTGCTGTTGCTGGCGGGCCTGTCGCTGGGTGGAATGGGAATGTGGACCAGCGAGGGATCACCGACGGCGCTGTTCGCCACAGTCCTGCAAGCGCTCCATCTGCGCGATGATGGCGCGTCCTTCCTGATGTATTCCATCGCCGCAGGCCTGCTGGTCGCAGGCCTGATGCACACGGCCCGCGCGCGCGCCCTGTTGTCCGGCACCATTCCGCAATGGCTGGGGCGCACGTCATTCGGTCTCTATATCATTCACGGGCCGATCCTGGATTTCTTCATGCGCTGGCTGGCGAAACAGGTGCAGCCCGCCCATTGGGACATGATCTGGTTCTTCGGGCTGTTCGCGTCGCTGTCGCTGTTCGGCGGCTGGCTTATGACCATCGTGGCGGATGAGCCGACCTTACGGCTGCTGAAGCACATCCGGCTTCCCGAAGGATGGAAACGGCGCGCCGCCTTGCGGTCGGCCTGAAACTCAGCGGCCCAGTTCGCGCATCGCACCGTCCAGCCCGGCCAGGGTGAGCGGGAACATGCGGCCCGCGACAAGCTGGGTGATGAGATCGACCGACACGGTATAAGCCCAGTGCTTTTCCGGCGCCGGATTCAGCCAGACCGCATGGCTGAAATGATCCAGCAGCCGCTGCATCCACACCGCGCCGGCTTCCTCATTCCAATATTCGACCGCACCGCCGGGCATGGAGATTTCATAAGGGCTCATCATCGCGTCGCCCAAAAAGATCAGCTTCCAGTCGCGCGGATATTTGTGCAGCACATCCAGGGTCGGCACCGTATCGGTCTGGCGGCGGCGATTATCCTTCCACAGCGCCTCATAGGGGCAGTTGTGAAAATAGAAGAAATCCAGATGCTTGAATTCGCTGCGCGCGGCGCTGAACAATTCCTCGCACAGGCGGATATGCGGGTCCATCGAGCCACCGACATCCAGCAGCAGCAGAACTTTCACCGCATTGTGCCGCTCCGGCACCAGGCGCAAATCTAGATAGCCCTTGTCCGCCGTATCGCGAATGGTGCCCGGCAGATCCAGTTCGGTCGCCGCGCCGTCGCGCGCCCATTGCCGCAACCGGCGCAGCGCCACCTTGATATTGCGGGTGCCCAGTTCGACCGTATCGTCGAGATTCTTGTATTCGCGCCGGTCCCACACTTTCACGGCACGGCCATGCCTGCCTTCGCGCTGGCCGATGCGCACGCCTTCGGGGTTGTACCCGGAATTGCCGAAGGGAGACGTTCCGCGCGAACCGATCCATTTGCTGCCGCCTTCATGGCGGCCCTTCTGTTCCTCCAGCCGCTTGCGCAGGGTCTCCATCAGTTTTTCCCAGCCGCCCAGAGCCTCGATCTGCTTCTTTTCCTCTTCGGTCAGGAAGCGTTCGGACAGCGCCTTCAGCCAGTCTTCCGGGATTTCGGTCTTGAGGTCGGCGGCGGATTCCAGCCCCTTGAACACTTCGCCGAACACGCGGTCGAACTTGTCCAGGTTGCGCTCGTCCTTCACCAGCAGGCTGCGCGAGAGATAGTAGAACTCGTTCACGTCCTCGGCGATGACATGGCGATCCATCGCGTCCATCAGCGCAAGATATTCCTTCAGCGACACCGGCAATTTGGCCGCGCGCAATGCTTCGAAGAATTGCAGGAACATCAGCCGCGCCGCGCCAGGAATGCCAGCCGCTCGAACAGATGCACGTCCTGTTCGTTTTTCAGCAGCGCGCCGTAAAGCGGCGGGATAAGTTTCTTCGCGTCATGTTCGCGCACGGTATCCGGCGCGATGTCATCCACCAGCAACAGCTTCAGCCAGTCCAGCAATTCGCTGGTCGAGGGCCGTTTCTTCAGGCCCGGCATGTCGCGCAAATTATAGAAGCTGGTCAGCGCCTCGTTCACCAGCGTCTTCTTGATGCCGGGGAAGTGCACATCGATGATGGCCTGCATCGTCTGGCGGTCGGGGAATTTGATGTAGTGGAAGAAGCAGCGGCGCAGGAAGGCGTCGGGCAGCTCCTTCTCATTGTTCGATGTGATGAGGATGACCGGCCGCACCTGCGCCTTCACCGTCTCGCCGGTTTCGTAGACGAAGAACTCCATGCGGTCGAGTTCCAGCAGCAGATCATTGGGAAACTCGATATCGGCCTTGTCGATCTCATCAATCAGCAGCACGGGACGTTTCGGACTGTCGAACGCCTCCCACAGCTTGCCGCGCCTGATGTAGTTCTTCACATCGCCCACGCGCGGATCGCCAAGCTGGGAATCGCGCAGCCGCGTCACCGCATCATATTCGTAGAGCCCCTGTGCCGCCCTGGTGGTGGATTTCACATGCCAGGTGATGAGCGGCGCATCCAGCGCGGCAGCCACCTGGAACGCCAGTTCGGTCTTGCCGGTGCCTGGTTCGCCCTTGACCAGCAGGGGACGTTCCAGCGCGATGGCGGCGTTCACGGCCACTGCAAGATCGGGCGTGGCAATATAGCTGGCGGTGCCGGAAAATTTCATCATCCGAAGGTAAGGGCGGGACGGACGCTTGCCAAGCGCGGCGGCTGGGTTAACCTTCGCATAAAGGGGTGGGCCAGCAAGGTGGAAGCCGCGCAGCGGTGATCTGTTTGCGTTCTGCCGCGCGATCCAAAAAGGCCCGCAATGACCATCGCTCACATCTACACGGTTGCGTTTCAGGGGATCGAGGCGCGTGAAGTGGATGTGCAGGTCCATATCGGCGAAGGCGGCACCGGCGTTTTCAATGTCGTCGGGCTGGCCGACAAGGCCGTGGCGGAAAGCCGAGAGCGGGTGCGCGCCGCCCTGTCTGCGATAGGTCTGGCCCTGCCCTATCAGCGCATCACGGTGAACTTAGCGCCCGCGGATTTGCCCAAGGAAGGATCGCATTACGACCTGCCCATCGCGCTGGGCCTGCTGGCGGCCATGGGTGTGCTGCCTGCCAGCGAGCTTGCGGGCTATGTCGCGCTTGGGGAATTGTCGCTGGATGCGGCGGTGACGGGCGTCATGGGCGTGCTGCCTGCCGCGCTGGCGGCAAGCGAACAGGATCGCGGACTGATCTGTCCCGCCGCCAATGGGCCCGAAGCGGCCTTCGCGGGCGGGATCGAGATTCTTGCCGCCCCGTCTCTGCTGGGACTCATCAATCATATGAAAGGCGTGTCGGTGCTAACCCCGCCCGAGCCGAAGCTGGCCGAAGGCGGGCGCGCCGTTCCCGATCTGCGCGACGTGAAGGGGCAGGAATCCGCCAAGCGCGCGCTGGAGATCGCGGCGGCAGGCGGCCACAATCTGCTGATGATCGGCCCTCCCGGCGCGGGCAAGTCGATGCTCGCCCAGCGTCTGCCAGGCCTGCTGCCGCCGCTGGATGCGCGCGAGGCGCTGGAAATCAGCATGGTGCAGTCGCTGGCAGGCGAGCTGGAAGGCGGCAGCATTTCGCGACGCCGCCCGTTTCGCAATCCGCATCATTCCGCCTCCATGGCGGCGCTGGTCGGTGGCGGCCTGAAAGTGAGGCCGGGCGAAGTCTCGCTGGCGCATCTGGGTGTGCTGTTTCTCGACGAACTGCCGGAGTTCCAGCGCGGTGTGCTGGACTCGCTGCGCCAGCCTATCGAAACCGGCGAGGCGGTGGTGGCGCGCGCCAATGCCCATGTGCGTTTTCCGGCGCGCTTCCAGCTCGTGGCGGCGATGAATCCCTGCCGCTGCGGTTATCTGTCCGATCCCTCGCAGACCTGCGGCCGCGCGCCCAAATGCGCGGTGGATTACCAGTCCCGCATCTCGGGGCCGCTGTTCGACCGCATCGACATCCATGTCGAGGTGGCTTCGGTCAGCGCGGCCGATCTTTCCCTGCCGCCTGCCGCCGAAGGCAATGCCGAAGTCGCGGCAAGGGTCGCCGCCGCACGCGACATCCAGCGCGCGCGCTACGCGGATCGCGGGCTTCGCACCAATGCGGAGGCGGAAGGTGAATTGCTGGACCAGGTCGCAAAACCCGACACGGCGGGGACCAAGCTTCTGACCGAAGCGGCGGAACGCATGAAGCTGTCGGCGCGCGGCTATCACCGGGTGCTGAAAGTGGCGCGCACCATTGCCGATCTGGCGGGCGCGCAAACCGTGGGAAAGGCTCATCTGGCCGAAGCCCTGTCCTATCGCCGGATCATTCACGCCGCCGGGTGAAAGAATCGGCAGCCATGGAACAAATCCGCCTGTCTGCCCGTTACAGCGGCAACAGGAGATTTCCAAATGAAACCATTGATGATTCTGGGCGTCGTTCTGGTTATCGCGGGCGCCGCCGCGCTGTTCTTTGGCCGTTTCACCTTCACCGAGACCAAGCCGGTCGTGAAAGCCGGTCCGCTGGAGATCAATGCCCAGGAAGACCATACGGTCTGGATTCCCACCGCCGCGGGCATCGTGATCGTGCTGGCAGGACTGGGTCTGGTCGTCACCAGCCGCCGGGCGTAACGCGCTACTTTTTCAGCTTCTCAAGCGCCGCAATGTCGCCGCGCGTCGCCAAGGCGGCATGGCTTTCCAGCGCGCGGTAATGGCGCACGATGCCCAGACCCAGCCGGTTGAGCGCCGTGCCGCCGCCATGC
Source organism: Hyphomicrobiales bacterium (assembly GCA_017849395.1). Classification (GTDB taxonomy): domain Bacteria; phylum Pseudomonadota; class Alphaproteobacteria; order Micropepsales; family Micropepsaceae; genus Rhizomicrobium. The sequence goes on along the minus strand of JAFIHO010000108.1, from coordinate 14,462 downwards.
GCGCCGCCGCGCCGCGTTTCCAGAACCGGCGCGCCGAACACTTTTTCCGTGTCCTTCAACATCAGCCAGGCACGGCGATAGCTGACCTTCATGGCCGAGGCGGCGGCGCGGATGGAGCCCTTTTCCTCAATCAGCTCCAGCAGCCGCGCCTTGCCGGGGCCAAAAGCGCCGTCGCCGATAGGCACGCGGATGAACAATCGAGTCATGGCTGCCAGAGTCCATGATCCGTCTTTTGTGGGCAAGCATTCTGCGTGGTATCCTTTGGATCATCACGAGGTCCATCATGCGCCTGCGCTTTCTCGCCGCCGCCCTGCTGTTCGCAATTGCACCTGCCGCCGCGCAAGCGGCGGATGTCACCGTGTTCGCCGCCGCTTCGCTGGCTGAGACAGTAAACCGGCTGGCCGGGGACTATCAGCGCCAGAGCGGCAAAAGCGTCGCGGTGTCTCTTGCCGCGTCCTCCGCGCTGGCGCGGCAGATCGAGGCTTCGGGCGGTGCGGATATCTTCATCTCCGCCGACGAGGAATGGATGGATTATCTGGACCGCAAGGGCCTGATCGACCGCGCCAGCCGCAAGAACCTGCTTGGCAACCGTCTGGTCCTGGTAGCACCAGCGGGCGGGGCCGACATCGCCGTGAAACCCGGCTTCGACCTGATGGGTGCGTTGAAGGGCGGACGGCTGGCGATGGCCGACCCGGATTCGGTGCCCGCGGGCAAATATGGCCGTGACGCGCTGGCCCGGCTGGGTGCGTGGGACAAAGCAGCGGGCCGCGTCGTCCGGGCAGAGAATGTGCGGGTGGCGCTGGCCTATGTGGCGCGGGGCGAAGCGCCGCTGGGCATTGTCTATGAGACCGATGCGCGGGCCGAACCCAGGGTCAGGATCGCGGGAATATTTCCGGAAAACACCCATGCCCCGATCCTGTATCCAGTGGCGCTGACCCGGGACGCAAAGCCCGACGCGCGGGGCTTCCTGGCCTATCTGTCTTCGCCTGTCGCCCGGGCGCTGTTCACCAAACACGGATTCACCGCCAAATAGACGCGCCCGGTTGCATTGACACGGTTGAGGCAGGCCGGAATTATCCGCCCGCGCGGCCCAACAAGGACACAACAGCCGTGGCCGAGGGTGCGCCGCCTACAGAATGACGTCATGCGTTCGCGCCGTCCGTGTCTGGTCATCCGCACGGGCGGCGTGTTGTTGAAAGGGGAAAAGCGATGAACGGAAAGCCGCGCGGGAAATTCCATCCCGTCTACCTGATCCTTCTGATCCCCTATGTCGCCTTCCTCTGGGTGCCGCTCTACAACCGCATCGAGCCAGAGATTTTCGGAATTCCATTTTTCTACTGGTGGCAGCTTCTGTGGATCGTGCTGACCGCTCTCAGCATCGTGCCGGTCTATCTGTATCAGGAAAGCCAGGATAAATGAGCGCCAATCCCGTCACCCTTGGCGTTTTCCTGTTACTGTTTGTCGCCGTCGCCCTGATCGGGCTGTTCGGTTCGCGATGGCGCGCGGGCGACCTGTCGCAGCTTCACGAATGGGGCCTGGGCGGACGCAGCTTCGGCACCCTTATCACCTGGTTCCTTCTGGGCGGCGATCTTTATACGGCCTATACCTTCATCGCCGTGCCGGCCCTGATGTATGGCGCGGGCGCGCCGGGCTTCTTCGCGGTGCCCTATGCCGCGCTGATGTATCCGGTGCTGTTCCTGGCCTTCCCGAAATTGTGGTCGGTCGCGCACAAGCACGGCTATGTCACCGCCGCCGATTTCGTCAATGGACGCTATGGCCATCGCGGCCTGGCGCTGGCCGTGGCAGTGACCGGGCTGATCGCGGTGATGCCGTATATCGCGCTGCAGCTTGTCGGCATGCAGGTGGTGATCGCGGCGCTGAACCTGAACTATGTCGTGCAGATTCCGCTGCTGGGCAGTGTTTCCATTCCGCTGATGATCGCGTTCATCGTGCTGGCCTCCTTCACCTATATCAGCGGCTTGCGCGGCACCGCGCTGATCGCGGTGGTGAAGGATATTCTTGTCTATATCACCGTGCTGGCGGCGATCATCGTCATCCCGGCGAAGCTGGGTGGTTACGGCGCGGTGTTCGGCGCGGTGGACAAGGAATTACTGCTGCTGCCCAAGGGTACGCCCGACAATCTGGGGCCGGGCTTCGCCTATGCGACGCTGGCATTGGGTTCGCTTCTGGCGCTGTTCCTCTATCCGCATTCGGTGACGGGATTGCTGAGTTCGTCCAGCCGCAATGTCATTCGCCGCAACGCCATCGTGCTGCCCGCCTATTCGGTGGCTTTGGCGCTGATCGCGCTGCTGGGCTACATGGCGCTGGCGGCGGGGGTGAAGTCGCTGCCGCAATATGCCGAGGGCTTTGCCAGTTTCGGCAACAATTTCGCGGTGCCCGCGCTGTTCTCGCACATGTGCCCGGCCTGGTTCGCGGGGCTTGCCTCTGCCGCAATCGCCATCGGCGCGCTGATGCCCGCTTCGATGATGGCGATTGCGTGCGGCAATCTCTTCACCCGCAACATCTTCAAGACCTTCATCGCGCCGGACTGCAAGCCCGCCACCGAGGCCAAGGTCGCCAAACTGGTTGCCTTTGCCGTCAAGCTGGGTGCGCTGCTGTTCGTGCTGGGTCTGAAAGTGGATTACGCAATCCAGCTTCAGTTGTTGGGCGGCATATTGATCTGCCAGACCCTGCCTGCGGTGCTGGTGGGCCTGTATGTGCGGCTCAATCCTTGGGCGCTGCTGACCGGAATCGCGGCGGGCGTTGGGGTGGGTACCTGGATGTTCGTGGATATGGGCTTCAAGACGACCTACCCGCTGCATCTGTTCGGCGTCACCGTGCCCTGTTACGCGGCGGTGCTTGCGCTACTGCTCAATCTGGTTGTGTCGTTTGCACTCACGCCGCTGTTCAACGGCATGGCGCGCGGCACCGACGAGACGGTGGCGGAGGATTACGTCTAGGCCGAGGGATGGAAAAACGCATGGCGAAGCACCGCGTCTATTCCATCAGCCTCGCCAGCGTGCATCCCCTCTATATAGCCAAGGCCGAAAGGAAGGGGCGCGCCCTACTCTCTCCCCCACAGGGGGAGGGGGGAACGACTAACCGAACCGGCCCGTGATGTATTGTTCGGTCTTCTTATTTTCCGGCGTGGTGAAGATGCGCTCGGTCGGGCCGTATTCGCCCAGTTCGCCCAGATACATGAAGGCGGTGTAGTCCGACGCGCGTGACGCCTGCTGCATGTTGTGGGTCACGATCACGATGGTGTAGTCGGCGGACAATTCGTCGATCAGCTCCTCGATCTTCGCGGTCGAGATCGGGTCCAGCGCCGAGCAGGGTTCGTCCAGCAGGATCACTTCGGGCCGCGTCGCCACTGTACGCGCGATGCACAGGCGCTGCTGCTGGCCGCCCGACAGGGACAGGCCGGACGCATGCAGTTTGTCCTTCACCTCGGTCCACAGGGCGGCGCGGCTCAGCGCATGTTCGACGCGGCCATCCATCTCGGACTTGGGCAGGCGCTCATACAGTTTGATGCCGAACGCGATATTGTCATAGATCGACATCGGAAATGGCGTCGGCTTCTGGAACACCATGCCGATGCGGGCGCGCAGCAGGTTGAGGTCCTTTACCTTCAGGATGTTCTCGCCATCCATGCGGATTTCGCCTTCGGCGCGCTGGTGCGGATACAGTTCGTAGATGCGGTTGATGGCGCGCAGCAGAGTGGACTTGCCGCAGCCCGAGGGACCGATGAAGGCCGTCACCTTGCGGTCCTTCAAGGGCACGCTGACATCCTTCAAGGCCCTGGTCGCGCCATAGAAGAAGTTCAGGTTGCGGATATCGACCTTGGCCGTTTCCGCCGCTGCGACGGGCTTTTCCAGGGTGGCGCTTTCCATGGTCAGTTCCGTTTCTTGCCTTCGAGCAGGCGGGCGATGATGGACAGGGCCAGCACGGCGGCGGTGATGAGCAGCGCACCCGCCCAGGCCAGGGCATGCTGTTCCTCGTAGGGCGAATTGGCGAAGTTGAAGATCACCTGGGGCAGGCTGGCCATCGGCTCCATAAGGTCGGTCTGCCAGTTCAGATTGCCGAAAGCGGTGAACAGAAGCGGCGCCGTCTCGCCGGAGATGCGCGCCACCGCCAGCAGCACGCCGGTGATGATGCCCGCCCGCGCCGCGCGCCAGGTAACGGCCTTGATGACATGGCTTGTGGGCGCGCCCAGCGCGCTCGCCGCTTCACGCAAACCGTTGGGCACCAGCAGCAGCATGTTCTCGGTGGTGCGCACCACCACCGGGATCACGATCACCATCAGCGAGACGATGCCCGCCCAGCCCGAGAAGTGGCCCATCCGAAGCACGATCACCTGATAGACGAACAGGCCGGTGATGATGGACGGCGCGGACAGAAGGATGTCGTTGACGAAGCGCATCGCGAAGGAGAACCGCGAATGGCGGCCATATTCGGCCAGATACGTGCCCGCGAAAAGGCCGATGGGCGTACCCAGCAGAACCGCAACGCCGCACATTTCCAGACTTCCGACGATGGCGTTGGCAAGGCCGCCTTCCATGCCGGGCGGCGCGGTGGACTGGGTGAAGACCGACAGCGACAGGCCTTCGATACCCGCCGACAGCAGCGCGCCCAGAATGAAGGCCAGCCAGACAAGCCCAAATCCCGCCGCGATCACCGACAGCGCGATGAACAGGGAATTGACCGCCCGGCGGCGCAGATAAAGGGCGGTGTTGGCGACATTGCCGATCATGTCACGCGCCCTGCCGTTTCTCGATCGCGCGGAGCATCCACTGGGCGGAGGCAAGAACGATGAAGGTGATGACGAACAGCAGAAGCCCCAGCGCGATGAGGGAGGAGATATAGATGTCGCCCGTGGCCTCGCTGAACTCGTTGGCGATGGTGGCCGAGATGGATGTGCCCGGCTCGAACAGCGAGGCGCGGATATGGTGCGAATTGCCGATCACGAAGGTAACCGCCATGGTCGCGCCCAGCGCGCGGCCCAAGGCCAGCATCGCGCCGCCCACCACGCCGCTGCGCGCGTAAGGCAGCGCCACCCGCCACATCACTTCCCAGGTGGTGCAGCCCAGGCCATAGGCGGCTTCCTTCAACACCGGCGGCACGGTCTCCAGCACATCGCGCGTCACCGAGGAGATGAAAGGCAGGATCATGATCGACAGGATCAGCGATGCGGTGAAGATGCCGATGCCATAGGGCGTGCCGCCGAACAGCGTGCCCAGCACCGGGACACCGGCAACCATCTCCATCAGCGGGGTCTGGACCCGCTCCTGCAGCCAGGGCGCGAATACGAACAGACCCCAGATGCCGTAGATGATGGAGGGAATGCCCGCCAGCAACTCGATGGCGATGCCGATGGGGCGGCGCAGCGGGCGGGGACAAAGCTCGGTCAGGAAGATCGCGATGCCGATGCCGACCGGAAGCGCCACCAGCATGGCCAGCACCGAAGTGACCAAAGTGCCGTAGATGGGCGCAAGCGCGCCGAACTCTTCATGGATGGGCCGCCAGGCTTCGGTATAGAGAAAGCCAAGGCCGAATTTCGACAAGGCAGGCCAGGCGCCGGACACCAGCGACACGATCACGCCGGCGAAAATCAGCGGCACCAGCAGCGCCGCGCCCAGCGACGCGCCACGGAAGAAGCCGTCCGACAGGGCCGCGCGACGGGCGGACACGGCTCGTTCGGAATTGGCGGCTGTGTCGGTCAAGGCGAAGTCGGTCAACGGGGTTCAGGGCTGGGGCGGCGGACGGCAATTCACAATGCTTCTGGGGCCACGAACATCACAGTTTCGCAAAGCTTTTGTGACAACCGTCCTGCGGAAGGCGGACTTTGCTCAAGATGTTGATTTTATTGTAAAATATTCTATGCGGCGTCTTTTCCACCCGGGGTCTTAAGCGTTTCTGAAGACCCCTCCGCCAGAATGATGACCGGGAAATGGATTGTTCGGGGTAGTCGGCCGGATGACGATCGGGCGCGTCATTGCCGTGACGCTTGGCATGGCCGCGCTTCTGGCGGCTGCCGCTGTCGTGCTGCCGGGTTGGCCGGGGCTGGCGCTGGCGCTTGCCGCCTCCTCGCTGGCGCTGCCGGGCTATTGGCTGTGGCGGCTGGCGGGTGACAACCGGCAACTGGCGGGAAAAGCGGAGCATCTGGCAACCATTGCGGCGCGGCTGGAAACCGGGCTGGCGGATGCCAATGCGGTCAATGCCCGGCTGACGCAGAGCGAGGGGCGCTACAAGGGGCTGGTCGATGCGCAGCGCGATCCCATCTTCCGCCGCGACGAGATGGGGCGGCTGACCTATGCCAATGACGCCTTCTTCCAGCTTTTCGGCCTGAGCCCCGCGCTGGCCATCGGTTATCCCTTCGTCCCCGAATTGCATCCGAACGACCAGCCGCTTCAGGCGCAGCAGCCGGAGCCGGACCGGTTCCAGCACGACCAGCATGTTCACACCGCGCTGGGCTGGCGCTGGATCGCCTGGGAAGATTATGCGGTGCGCGATAGCGAGGGCCGCCTGATCGAAGTGCAGAGCGTCGGACGCGACATCACCGAGCGCAAGCGCATGGAACGCGAACTGGTCGAGGCGCGTGATTCCGCCGAAGCCGGCAGCCGCGCCAAGTCGGGCTTCCTTGCCACCATGAGCCATGAAATCCGCACGCCCATGAATGGCGTGCTGGGCATGGGACGGCTGCTACTGGAGACGGACCTGTCGCCCCAGCAGCGCACCTTTGCCGAGGCGATCACCAGTTCGGGCGAGGCGCTGCTGGAACTGATCGGTGACATCCTGGATTTTTCCAAGATCGAATCCGGAACGCTGACACTGGACGAGGAGCCGGTGGAAATCCGCGCGCTGGTGGCGGGCGTTGCCGAACTGCTGGCGACACGCGCCCATGCCAAGGGCATCGAGATCACCGCCATGGTGGACAATGCGGTGCCGGCAATCATTCGCGGCGATGAAGGACGCTTGCGCCAGGTCATCACCAATCTGGTCGGCAATGCGATCAAATTCACCGAACAGGGCGGCGTGTCGGTTGCGGTGCGCCTGACACCGGAGGGCTTGCATGTTTCGGTGCGCGACACCGGCGTCGGCGTGCCGGAAGCCAAGCGCGAGGAAATCTTCGAGGAATTCGTGCAGGCCGATTCCAGCCATGCGCGCAAATTCGGCGGCACGGGACTGGGGCTGGCGATCTCGCGGCGGCTGGTGCGGGCGATGGGCGGACGCATCGGGCTGGAGCCCGCCGATCCGTCGCAACCGGGGTCCTGTTTCTGGTTCTGCTTTCCTGTCGAAGCCATCGAAGCCGCCCCGATCGCGGCTTATTCCCTGGCCGGTCTGCGACTGGCGGTACACAGCCACAATGCCAGCCTGTCGGACGGGCTGGCGCAGCAGATCATGCTGGCGGGCGGCGAGATCGTCACGGCGCAGGACAATCCCGACGCCATCCTGATCGATGCGGGCACGGGCAAAGAACCCGATCTCTTCGCCGATCCTCACAGTGACGTGCCATCGCTGGTTCTGGTGACTCCCGCGGCGCGCAGATGGGTGGATGAAATGCGCGCCATCGGGTTCAACAACTATCTGACCAAGCCGGTGCGACAGGCGGCGCTGGAGATTCAGATTTTGCAGTGCTGCCGGACGGGCGCGATGCAACCCGCCCTGCCGCGTGACCGTGCCGATCCCCGCCCGGATGCACCGCAAAGCGAAAGCCGCACGGGTCTTAATGTGCTTTTGGCGGAGGACAATCCGGTCAACATGATGCTGATCCGCGAATTGCTGCGCCGCCGGGGCCATGCCGTCACCGAAGTCACCACCGGCACGGCGGCGGTTCGTGCGATGGCCGAGACACGTTTCGACATTCTGCTCACCGACATTCACATGCCCGGCATGGATGGTATCGAAGCGGCCATGGCGATCCGCGCCGCCGAGGCGCAGGAAGGACGCAAGCGCGTGCCCATCGTGGCGCTGACCGCCGATGCGCTGGAGACAGGCGAGCGGGCTTGCCATGAGGCGGGCATGGATGGTTTTCTGCTCAAGCCCGTCGATCCCGCCGAACTGGAAACGATCTTGAACAGCCTGTTCCCGCGCCTGGATCGCCACCGCCACGAAGCCGCATGAAAGCGGGGCGCAGGCGTTACGCCTTTCGCGATTATCTCAACCGGCGCGTGCTCATCATGCTGGCGCTGGGATTCTCCTCCGGCCTGCCGTTCCTGATGGTGGGCAACACATTCGGCTACTGGCTGCGCGATGAAGGCACGGCGCTGTCGGCCATCGGATTCCTGTCCTGGGTCGGAATCGCCTATTCGCTGAAATTCCTTTGGGCGCCGTTGCTGGACCGGCTGGATGTGCCGGGCCTTGCATGGCTGGGGCGGCGGCGCGGCTGGATCGCGCTGATGCAGATCGTCATCGCGCTGGGCCTGGTCGCGATGGCGCTGAGCGGCACCGAACATGGTCTTGCGCGATTGGGTATCTGCGCCCTGGTGGTGGCGTTCGCGTCCTCCACACAGGATATCGCCATCGATGCCTGGCGCATCGAGTCGGCAAAGGACAAGGACGAGCTTGGCCTTCTCACCTCGGGCTATACGGTCGGCTATCGCACCGCCCTGCTGATGAGCGAAGCCGTGATCCTGCCCATCGCGCAGCGCATCGGCTGGAACTGGTCCTACATACTGTTCGGCTGCGCGATGGCGGCGGGCCTTGCGGCGACTCTTTTTGCCGCCGAGCCGCTGCGTGCCGACAAGGTGATGGCGGAAAGGGACGAGGAAGCGCCGCTATGGACGCCGCGCGGATTCTTCGATGCGGTGGCCGGGCCCTTCATCGCCTTTTTCCAGGCCCATGGCGCGAACGCGCTCCTGATGCTGGCAGCGATCAGCCTGTTCCAGCTTCCCAACTTCGTCAGCGGGCCGATGTACAATCCCATGTATGTCGATCTGGGCCTGTCCAAGGACATGGTCGGCGCGGTGCGCGGCAGCTTCGGGCTGGTCGGCATTTTCGCGGGCGTGGCGGCGGGCGGCTACCTGTCGCTGCGGCTGGGGCTGATGCGAGCGGTGATGGTCGGCTGCCTGGGCCAGATTCTCGGCACCATGCTCTATGCCGTCCTTCCCTTCGCCCATGACCCCGCCAGCTTCGCGGTCATCATGGCGCTGGACAATTTCGGGATCGCCATGGCCGGCGTTACCCTGGTTGCCTACATGTCCAGCCTGACCAGCCTGGGATATACCGCGACGCAATACGCGCTTCTGTCCTCCACCTATGCCTGGGCGGGGAAGATCCTGAAGGGCTTTTCCGGGTCCGTGGTCGAGGGCCTGACCCCCGGCCTGGGGCTGATGAACGCCTATGCCGTCTTTTTCATCGGCTGCGGGGCGATCGGGGTTCCCGCCCTGATCCTGTTCCTGGTCCTGGCCGGAAAACAGGCTCCGCTTACGCATCGTTAACCCCATATGACGGTTCCACTGTCACAATCGTTTGCGGGCGGGCCAAGCCTCGGGTAAAATTGCAAAACTGTCGCAGAAAAGCCGTATGCCATTGCGACGTATCAGGCGTTTGAGTCGCGTACACAGGGAACGACCGTGGTCAATATCTATGAAGCCGGGCCGTTCGAGGGCCGTCTGGAGCAGTGGCCGGTACTGGCCACCGCAGGCGACCTGGAAGTGCGGCTGGCCGAGACCGATCTGGAAGTCGAGCACGCCCAGCGGCTGCGCTACAGCGTATTCTATGAAGAGATGAGCGCGATCCCCACGCCGCAAATGCGCGATGCGGGCCGCGACTTCGACAAGTTCGACGATGTCTGCGACCATCTTCTGGTGGTGGACCGTTCGGCGCATGACGCGGACGGACAGCCGCTGGTGATCGGCACCTATCGCCTGACGCGCGAGCAGGACGCGGCGCGGGCGGGCGGCTTCTATACCGCCAGCGAATATGACATCGCGCCGATGCTGAACGGAATGCCGCGCGGCACCAAATTCCTGGAGCTGGGGCGTTCCTGCATCCTGAAGGCCTATCGCAGCCGTCCCGGCTCGATGCAGCTTCTGTGGAAGGGGCTGATGGCCTATGTGGCGCGCTTCGACATCGACCTGATGTTCGGCTGCGCCTCTTTCGCGGGCACCGATCCCGCCGCGCTGGCCCTGCCCCTGTCCTATCTGCACCATTATCACGCCATGCCCGAACATCTGCGGGTGCGGGCGCGGCCGGAGCTTTATGTGCCCATGGACCGCATGGCGAAGGACAGTTTCGACGCCCGCGAGGGCCTGCGCGCCCTGCCGCCCATGCTGAAAGGCTATGTGCGGGCGGGATGCCGCATCGGCGACGGCGCGGTGGTGGACCGCCAGTTCGGCACCACCGACGTGTTCATCTTCTTCCCCCTGTCGGGCATCGACGCCCGTTACAAAAGCCGTTTCGGCCTGGTGAAATAAACCAGTTCCCGCGGTATCCCGGCTGTTGGCTTGCGGGGCGTGCGGGCCTGCGCCTATTTTCGCGGGAGGGGGCGCGGTGACCGCCGGTGACCAGCATGCTTGACGACGCGCGCCCTGCCGACAGCATCCGCCCGGAGCAGTTCTTCCGGCGGCGGCTTCTGGTGTTCGGCGGCGCCTTCCTGCTCGCCAGTCTTATCAGTCTCACCTACGTCTTCATCCGTCCCGCCGAATATCGCGCCGTGGCGCTGGTCGAGATCACCCCGCCGGACATCGTGTCCGAATCCAGCGACGCCAGGCTGACGCCGGGCCTCAAAGGCGACGCCAAATCCTTCCTGACCGAAGTGAAGGTGCTGACCAGCCGTCCGCTTGTCGAGGTAGCGGCGAAGCGGTTGAAGGCGGCGGGCCTGCTGCCCGATCTGGGCAAGGACCCGGCGGGCGCGTTGCAGGGCATGTTGCGGGCCGAGCCGGTTCGCGGCACCCAACTTGTGCAGGTCGTGGCCAGCGGCACGGAACAGAGCCTTGTGTCCGTGCTGGCCAACACCGTGGCCGATGTCTATCGCGTCCAGATCGCCCAGACCTGGCGCGAGCGCGCCACCGGCACCATCGCCGAAGCGCAGGCGGAGGCGCGCAAGCTGCACGAACAGGTAGAGGCCAAGCAGCGCGAGATCGACGCCTATCGCGAGCGCTATGACATCGTCTCCCTCGACCGCAAGGAGAATGACGTACTGGCAAAGGTGGAAGGACTGAACCGGTCCTATTCCGAAAGCAGCCAGCTGGCCGCGCAGGCGTCGGGAAAGCTGCAGGCGCTGCGCAGCGCGATGGCGGCGGGCAAGCCGATACCGCGCCCGGTTGACGAGCCGGCGCTGGCCGCGATCCAGACCCAGATCACCACCTTGCAGGACACCCAGCGCCAGCTTTTGCGCAAATATAACAGTGCCTATCTGGCGCTGGACGAGGACACCAAGAACATCCCCGGTCAGATCACCGAACTGCAAAAGGCGCTGCGGGAGCAGAAACTGGAAAGCGCGCGGGCTGCCATCGCCGAGGCGGAAGGCGCGGTGGCGGGCGCGCGCGCCTCTGTCGGCCAGGCACAGGCGGAGATGCATCGCAACCAGGGCAGCGCCAAGGAATTCGCCACGCGGCTCGCCGCGCTGAAGGCGATGCAGGAAGACCAGGATCATCTGCAGGCGATGGAGCGCGCGGTGAAGGATCGCGCCACCAAGCTGGAGGCCAGCGAGCAGGCCCGCGCACCCAAAGCGCGGCTGGTCGAGATGGCGACGCCCAGCCTGTCGCCCTGGCGCCCGGATTATGGCCGGGATGCGCTGATCGCCTTGGCGGGATCGCTGGTGTTCGCGCTGGGTGCGACCTTCCTGGCGGAATATCTGCAAGGTCCCAGGCCCGCGCGCACCTTGATGGTGCAGCATTCGCTGGCCATGCCGGGGCTTGGCCGTCTTGCCGCGCCCGCCATGCAAATCCTGGGCAGACCGCTGTTCGGCGCCGCCTTGCCAAATGAACCCCATCACAGCGCCCTGCCCCCACCTGAGCCGCCCCCGCGCGTTCTGGATCATGCGGAGATCGCGGCCCTGATCGACAACGCGCCAGCCGATCTCAAGCTGGCGGCGATGGCGTTGCTGTCGGGCCTGGACGCAGGTGAAATCGCCGCGCTGGACTGGGGCCAGATCGATCCGGCGCAGGGGCGGCTGCGTGTCGGCGGTGCGTCGGCGCGCGAAATTCCGCTGCAAGACGCGTTTGCGGACCTGCTGGCACAGCGGCGCGGCGATGCGACGCAAGGTTATGTGCTGCGCAAAGAAAGCGGCGATGCATTTGCTACGCAGGACATAGACCGCCTTGTATCCTATGGCGCCTATGACGCCGGGCTTTCCCATCCCGAACAGGTGACCGCCGCGCTGCTGCGGCACAGTTACCTTGCCTTTCTGCTCGACCAGGGCGTGCGTGCCGCCGATATCGGGCGAATTGCCGGACATATTCCGCAGGATGACATGATCGCGTTTATGCAGCGCGCTGCGCCGCGCGTGCGCGTGGCCCTGGAGCAGGTGGACCCCGTTCATCCTGTGTTGCGCGCACTGTCGGCGAGGGCCTGAGACAAATCGGGGGTGCGAAGCGCGGCTCCGCTGATGCAGCCTTCGCGCGCAGATCCATTTGGGGACGTGAATGCGCTATCTGAGATCTCTGACGTCGCTGCTGGTGACGACCGCGCTTGTGATGCCTGTATCCGCTTTCGCCGCCGCGCCCGCCGAGATGAAACAGGAAGCGATCGCGCATGTTGACGGGCAGGCAAAGCAGATTCAGGTGATGGTCGATACCGTGTTCAGCTATGCCGAACCGGGTTTCCAGGAATTCCGCACCGGGGAATATCTCACCGGCATTCTCGCCAAGAACGGCTTCAAGATCACGCGCGGCGTGGCGGGCATCCCCACCGCCTGGACCGCGACCTGGGGCGAAGGCGGGCCGCTGATCGCGCTGGGCAGCGACGAGGACGATCTGCGCGGCATGTCGCAGATTCCCGGCGATCCCAAGATCGAGCCTTTGGTGCCGGGCGCGCCGGGTCATGGCGAAGGCCATAATTCGGGAATGCCGCTGATCGTCGCCGCCGCGCTGGCGGTGAAGGCGGAAATGCAGAAGCACAAGATCAAGGGCCGCCTGATGCTGTGGCCCGGCATTGCCGAGGAATTGCTGGGCACCAAGGCCTTCTATGTGCGCGACGGCCTGTTCAAGGGCGTCGATGCCTGCATCTTCGCTCATGTCTCCAGCGACTTCGCCACCGCCTATGGACCCAGCAGCAATGGCATGGTGTCGGTGGAATATACCTTCCACGGCAAGACGTCCCATGCCGCGGGCGCGCCCTGGAACGGACATAGCGCGCTGGACGCGGCGGAGATCATGGACATCGCCTGGCAATTCCGGCGCGAGCATCTGTCCCTGTCACAGCGTTCGCACAATGTGATCTCGGACGGCGGCGGCCAGCCCAATATCGTGCCGGGCACCGCTTCCACCTGGTATTATTTCCGCGAGCATGACTTCAAGTCGCTGCGCGATCTGTGGGCCATCGGCAACCGCATCGCCGACGCCGCGGCGATGGCAACGGATACGACTGTCACCAGCAAGGTTCTGGGCACCGCCGCGCCGAATTTCGGCAACAAGCCGATGGCGGAAATCCTGCAATCCAACATCGAACTGGTCGGCATGCCGAAATGGACCGCCGACGACCAGACATTCGCGAAGCATGTGCAGGAGACCCAGGGCTTCAAGCTCCAGCCGCTGCGCGACAAGGTCACGCCGTTGCGTCCCTGGCCGCCCGCCGAAGAGCGTCAGCCCACCGGCGGCGGCTCCGACGATATCGGCGACATCATGTGGACCCTGCCGACCGTGACGGTGCGCTATCCGTCCAATGTGCCCAACACCATCGGCCATAACGTGACCGCCGCCATGGCGATGGCGACGCCCATCGCCCACAAGGGCGCGGTGGCGGGCGCGAAAGCGGTGGCGCTGACGGTGCTGGACCTGATGATGACGCCGGAGGCGCTGGCCGACGCGAAGAAGTATTTCGACACCGAACAGCAGAAATACGATCACTATGATCCGATGCTGACGGCGAATGATGTTCCCGCCATTCATGTGAATGACGATCTGATGTCGAAGATGCGTCCGCTGATGGAGCCCTATTATTACGACTCCGCCCGCTATGGCAGCTATCTGGAGCAGCTCGGCGTGCAGTATCCCAATCCGCCGGTGAACGGGATCAAGCGTCCCGCAACCAAGCCGGGGAGCTGAGGCTGTCGTAACATTCCATTGTCATGCCCGCGAAAGCGGGCATCCAACTTTTACGCCAAGTCGAACAGCAGCATTTCGCTGGGCCTGGTTGAACGGACCGCGACCTGCTCCAAATCCGTGATCGCCGCCGCGTCGCCCGCCTTCAGTGTTTCTTCGGCGAGCGTCACTTCGCCCTTCGCCACCTGCAGCCAGGCGCGGCGGCCCGGCGCCAGCGGATGGATCGCTTCGATACCGGCCTCCAGCCGCGCCGCCCAG
>JAFIHO010000107.1 GCA_017849395.1 Hyphomicrobiales bacterium | reverse complement strand
CCAGCACGGCGGCGGCGTCGGACAGTTCCCCCGAGCCATTGTCGAAGGTTCCCTGGCTGCGGCCCACGCCCCGGAAATTGAACCTGACCGTGGTGCAGCCCAGGCCGTGGAACATGTGGAACAGGTCGTAGACCAAAGGGTTGTTCATGGTCCCGCCGAATTGGGGGTGCGGGTGCAGCACCAGCGCCATGGGCGCGCCGGGATTCTTCTGGCGCTGGAAACGGGCCTCGATGCGACCGGCGGAACCGGGAAGAATGATGTCAGGCATGGAGTGTCTTCACCGCCGCTTCTCCCCAAACTACAGCGGAAACCTGGGATATTTCCTTGGCGGGGCCAATGAAAAATCTTTTGTTTCCAATGTCTTATCTTCTTTCCGGTCAAAGTGTCGCGAATACTTGACCGAAATACTCAGGAAACCTATATCCAGCGGGAAACGGTTTGCCCTGCTGCGCGGGCGCCCTCTCTACAATAGGAGGGGGGCGCAATAGCAAGGAAAATCGCCATTTTTGCTGAGGACCTGCCATGCGGCTGAGCACCAAGGGACGATATGCGGTGATGGCGATGGCCGACCTGGCCGGTCACGCGACGGATTCGGCCTCGGAGATCCGCCCGGTCGCCCTGGCCGATATCGCCGAACGGCAGGACATTTCCCTGTCCTATCTGGAACAATTGTTCGCCAAGCTGCGGCGCGGCGGGCTGGTCACCAGTGTGCGCGGCCCCGGCGGCGGCTATCGCCTGTCGCGCCCGTCCGACCAGCTTCGCATCGCCGACATCATCATGGCGGTGGACGAGCCCATCACCACCACCCGTTGCAAGCCCGGCGCGGCCAAGGGATGCACCAAGACGGGCGCGCGCTGTGTCACCCACGATCTTTGGGAAGAACTGGGCCAGCAAATTCATGTGTTCCTCTCTTCCGTGTCGCTGGCCGATGTGGTGGAGCGGCGGGTTCTGGGGCGCGCCCGGCCCTGCAACGATGTGGGCTTCGACGGGGCCGGCGACATGGCCGAGCCGGAAGCCGAGACCGCGGTCGCGTAAGGAACAGATAACGGCATGCACAATTGCGATCACAACGCCACTTCGCCGCTGCGGCCGGAATGTCTTCCGGCGATGACGCATGCGCTGGCGGTGGGCGGAAATCCATCTTCCATCCATGCGGCGGGCCGTGCCGCGCGGAAGGTGGTGGAAGATGCGCGCGCCGAGATTGCCGCGCTGATTGGCGGCAAGGGGGCAGAAATCATCTTCACCGGCGGCAGCACCGAGGCGAACAATCTGGCGCTAGCCGGTGCGGTCGAAGGCGCGCTGCTGACGCAGGACGACAAGGCAGCTCGCATCACCCGCCTGTTTGTCTCCGCCATCGAGCATAGTTCTGTGCTGCGGATGGCCGAAAAGCTGGCTGAACGCACAGCGGGCCTGAAACTGTCTATCATTCCGGTCACCGGCGACGGCGTGGTGGATACCGAAGCGCTGCGTGTCATGTTGCGCGAGGGCAAGGGCCGCACCCTGGTTGCGGTGATGGCCGCCAACAATGAAACCGGCGCGATCCAGCCGGTTGCCGAAATTTTGCGTCTGTGCCGCGAGGCGGGTGCGTTGCTGCTGGTCGATGCGGTTCCGGCGGCGGGCAAGATCGATCTGGATTGTTCGCTGTGCGATTATATGACTCTGTCCGCGCACAAGATCGGCGGACCGCAGGGCGTTGGCGCGCTGGTGGTGGCCGAAGGCGCTCCGCTGACGGCGCAGATGGTGGGCGGCGGCCAGCAGAAGGGCCTGCGCGCGGGCACCGAGAATCTTTCCGGTATCGCCGGTTTTGCGGCGGCTGTGCACAGCCTGCGCGATGTCGAAGGCGAGCGTGCGCGCATCAGGCATGTGCGCGACCGGTTCGAGCGCGAACTGAAGCTGGCCATTCCGGAGACCGTGATCTTCGCGGCGAATGCGCCGCGCCTGCTGGGCACGTCCAACATCGCTTTGCCGGGCATTGTCGCCGACACGGCGCTGATCGCGCTGGATCTGGACGGCGTGCTCGCCAGTTCGGGTTCCAGCTGTTCGTCCGGCAAGATCGCGCCGTCGCATGTGCTGGCGGCAATGGGTGTGGAAGAAAAACTGGCGGGATCGTCGCTGCGCTTCAGCTTCGGCTGGAATTCCACCCCCGAGGATGCCGACGCGGCGGTCGCGTCGCTGGTCAAACTGTGGCAGCGCGCCCGCGCGCCGCGCGCGGCGTGAGGTAGACATGTCATCTGTCGCGAAAGAAATCAGCGCCGATACCAAGGCCCAGGTCGCCGAACTGGGCGACAAATACAAATATGGCTTTGTCACCGACATCGAGATGGAGCGTGCGCCCAAGGGCCTGTCGGAAGACACGGTGCGCTACATCTCGGCCAAGAAAGGCGAGCCGGACTGGATGCTGGAATGGCGTCAGGGTGCGTTCCGCCGCTGGCAGGCGATGCGCGAGCCGGAATGGGCGCGCGTGCATTATCCGAAGATCGACTACCAGAACGCCTATTACTATGCGGCGCCGAAGAACACACCGCTTAAGCAGTCGCTCGACGAGGTCGATCCCAAGCTGCTGGAAACCTACAACAAGCTGGGCATTCCTCTGTCGGAGCAGATGGCGCTGGCCGGCGTGGCGGTGGCCGCGGTGTTCGCTTCCGTCTCGGTCGCCACCACCTTCAAGGAAAAACTGAACGAGGCGGGCGTGATCTTCTGCCCGATTTCGGAAGCGATCCGCGATTATCCCGAGTTGGTGAAGAAATATCTCGGCACTGTGGTGCCGGTGACGGACAATTTCTTCGCCACGTTGAATTCTGCGGTTTTCTCCGATGGCACCTTCGTCTATGTGCCCAAGGGCGTGCGCTGCCCGATGGAGCTGTCTACCTATTTCCGCATCAACGCCAGCGAGACCGGCCAGTTCGAGCGCACGCTGATCGTCGCGGACGAGGGCAGCTATGTGTCCTATCTGGAAGGCTGCACCGCGCCCAAGCGCGACGAGAACCAGTTGCATGCCGCGGTGGTGGAACTGGTGGCGCTGGACAATGCCGAGATCAAATATTCCACCGTGCAGAACTGGTATCCGGGTGACGAGAACGGGTTGGGCGGCATCTATAATTTCGTCACCAAGCGCGGCGATTGCCGGGGACGCAAGTCGAAGATTAGCTGGACGCAGGTGGAGACCGGCTCGGCCATCACCTGGAAATATCCAAGCTGCATCCTGCGCGGCGATGAGAGCGTCGGCGAATTCTATTCCATCGCCATCGCCAATCATTACCAGCAGGCCGACGCCGGCACCAAGCTGATCCATCTGGGCGCGAACACGAAGAGCCGCATCATCTCCAAGGGCATCAGCGCGGGCAAGGCGCAGAACACCTATCGCGGGCTGGTCAGCGTATATGGCAAGGCGAAGAATGCGCGCAACTATACCCAGTGCGACTCCCTGCTGATCGGCAAGGAATGCGGCGCACATACCCTGCCCTATATCGAAAGCCGCAATCCCAGCGCGAAGATCGAACACGAAGCGACCACGTCCAAGATCGCGGAAGATCAATTGTTCTATTGCCTGCAGCGCGGCATCCCACAGGATGAAGCGGTGAGCCTTATCGTCAACGGATTCTGCAAGGAGGTCCTGCAGCAGCTTCCGATGGAGTTCGCGGTCGAGGCGCAGAAGCTGGTGGGTATTTCTTTGGAAGGCAGTGTTGGCTGATGCTTGAGATCAAGAATTTGCACGTCGCGGTGGACGGCAAGGAAATCCTCAAGGGGCTGACGTTGAATGTCGGCGCCGGTGAAGTGCATGCCATCATGGGGCCGAACGGCTCAGGCAAATCCACGCTTTCCTATGTGCTGGCGGGCCGCGCCGGGTATGAGATCACAGCAGGCAGCATCATCTATAATGGTGAGGACCTGGCTGCGCTGGCGCCGGAAGAACGTGCCGCCAAGGGCGTGTTCCTGGCCATGCAGTATCCGGTGGAAATTCCCGGCGTCACCACCATGACCTTCCTCAAGACCGCGTTGAACGCCCAGCGGCGCGCGCGCGGCGAAAAGGAAATGGACGCCATCGGCGTGCTGAAAGCCGTCCGCAGGAAGGCCGCCACCCTGAACGTCTCGGAAGAAATGCTGAAGCGAGCCCTGAATGTCGGTTTCTCCGGCGGCGAGAAGAAGCGGCTGGAAATTCTCCAGATGACGCTGTTCGAGCCGAAGCTGGCGGTGTTGGACGAAACCGATTCCGGCCTGGATATCGACGCGCTGCGGTTGGTGGCGGAAGGCGTCAACACATTG
>JAFIHO010000106.1 GCA_017849395.1 Hyphomicrobiales bacterium | reverse complement strand
CGGCCTGACGACCAGCCAGATCGCCTCGCTGTCGACCACCAACCTGTCGGCGCTGAACGCCACCTCTGCCGCCGCGCTCAACGCGACGCAAGTGGGCGGCCTGACCGTCAATCAGTTGAAGGGCCTGTCGGCGACCGATTTCGCCGAATTGACCAATACCCAGATCGGCGGCTTCACCGCCAGCCAGATCGCGTCTCTGTCGGCCACCAACTTCTCGGCCATCGACGCCACCGGCATCGCAAGCCTGAACGCGACCCAGGTGAAGGGTATCACCGCCAGCCAGATCGCGGGTCTGACCGCGACCGACTTGGGCGAACTGCGTGACACGCAGATCGTGGAACTGAGCGCCAGCCAGATCGCGGCCCTGTCGGCCACCAACTTCTCGGCCCTCAGCACCACCGCCATCGGCGCGCTGGACGCCACCCAGTTGAAGGGTGTCACCACCACGCAGCTTGCCGGCCTCACCGCCACCGCATTGGGCGCGCTGAAGGACACTCAGATACCGTCCCTCACGGCCAGCCAGATCGGTTCGCTGTCGGCCACCAGCTTGTCGGGTCTCAGCGCCACGCAGATCAAGGGCCTGGATGCGACCCAGTTCAAGGGCGTGACCACCACGCAGCTTGCGGGCCTGACCGGCACGGCGCTGGGTAACCTCACCTCGACCCAGATCGGGATGCTGTTCACTACCCAGCTTTCGGCCCTGACCGTCACCAACCTGGCGGCCATCGACGAGACGCAGATCGCGGGCATGACCAGCAGCCAGATCGCGGCCCTGTCGGCGACCAACCTGTCGGCGCTGAACGCGACGTCTGCCGCCGCGCTGAATGGGACTCAGATCGGCGGCCTGACCGTCAGCCAGTTGAAGGGGCTGTCGGAAAACGACTTCGCGGAACTGACCAACACCCAGATCGCCGCGCTGAATGCCAGCCAGCTTGGCGCGCTGTCGGCCACCAACTTCGCATCCATCGACGCCACCGGCATCGCGGGCCTGAACACCACGCAGATCAAGGGCGTGACCACCGCGCAGATCGCGGGCCTGAGCGTCACCGACTTTGGCGAGTTGAAGGACACCCAGATCGCTGCCCTGGCGACCACGCAGATCGCGGCGCTGTCGGGAACCGTCATCGCCAACCTGACGGCGACGGACATCGACTCCTTCACCGCTACCCAGATCGGGGCGCTGACGATCACGCAGATCGACAATCTGACCAGCACGGCCATCAGTTCGATGGACGCGACCCAGATAGCCGGCTTCACCGCGACCCAGGTCCAGAGCATGGACGCGGCGCAGGTGAACGCCTATCTCGGCTACTAAAGCGCGGCATCCTGCGGCGGGCATGTCCCGCCGCAGGTCCGGCCTTGCGCCAAATGTCCATCATTTAGGCGTTTATTAACGATAAAAGCCCAAGATTCCGCAGTCTATCCAATCCCTCCCGCACCACACCGGGCGGGATATCCGAGGCTGCGCGATGACTTCCAATCAGGACATGTCCTGCGCCGATCTGGCGTCCCTGCCGCTCACCGATCTGATCGCCAAGGCAACAAGCGCATCTTCCGCCGGACAGGGCGAACGCGCGCACGCGATCTACAAGGCGTGGATCGCCACCAATCCGGCACATCCCCAACTGCATGTGGCGTTGTTCAACTGCGCCGCGCTGGACCGGCAATTCGCCGGGGTGGAAGCCGCTGCTGCGTCTCTGGAAAAGGCCATCGCGCAGAATCCCGATTTCGTTCCGGCCTATGTGAATCTCGGCCGACTGCATGAAGAGAATGGCGCGCCTGACCGCGCCGTGGAATTGTGGCGCATGGCGGTGGTGCGCCATGTTCCGGTCAATGGCTATTCCATCAATTACGTGATCACGGCGCTGACCCAGATCGCGCGCGTTCTGACCGCGGCGCATCGCAGCGAGGAAGCGGAGGAAGCGCTGCGCCAGTGTCTGAGCCTGAAGCAGGACCAGCCGGAAGTTCTGGAGCAGTATACCGCCGCGCGCTTGTCACAGTGCAAATGGCCGATCATCGCGCCGTCGGATCATCTGGACCGCAGAACGCTGATCGGCGGGATCAATCCCTTGTCGATGGCGGCCTATACCGACGATCCGCTGCTGCAGCTTGCGGCTGGCTATCGCTATGTGAAGCGCGCCGCATGGGACAGGCCGCACGGTTTCGCCCATGATCGCCGTCATGCGCCGATTGCCCTGAACGGGCGGCGGCCGCGCATCGGCTATGTATCCTCCGACCTGCGCGACCATGCCATCGGCTATCTGATGGCCGAGCTGTTCGAGGTGCATAACCGGCGCGATGTGGAGATTTTCGCCTATTATTGCGGCCCGGCATCCAACAGCGCGCTGACCAACCGCATCAAGGTCGCGGTGGAGCATTGGGTTGACATCACGCCCATGAGCGACGACGAGGCGGCGAAACGCATCGCCGAGGACGGCATCGACATTCTGGTGGACGTAAATGGCCATACGCGCGATTCCCGCACTGGCGTTTTCGCGCGCCGCCCTGCCCCGGTGCAGGTGAACTGGCTGGGTTATCCCGGCTCCATGGGATCGCCCTATCACAATTACATCATCGCGGACGAATGGATCATCCCGCCGGAACTGGAGATGTTCTATTCCGAGAAGGTGGTGCGCATCCCCTGCTACCAGTCCAATGACCGCAAGCGCATCGTGGCGCAGGAGCGGCCCAGCCGCGCCGATGCGGGTCTGCCGGACGATGCCTTCGTGTTCTGCTGCTTCAACGGCACGCACAAGATCAGCCGCTTCAGCTTCGAGCGCTGGATGGAAATCCTGCGCCGCGCACCGGACAGCGTGCTGTGGCTGCTCGATACCGCCGAACAGACCAAAGCCCATCTGCGCGCTTTCGCGGAAAGCAAGGGCGTGGCCGGATCGCGCCTGGTATTCGCCCCCAAGATGCAGAATCCGGCGCATCTGGCGCGCTATCCGCTGGCAGACCTGTTCCTGGATTCATCGCCCTATGGCGCGCACACCACTGCGTCTGATGCGCTGTGGATGGCCGTTCCGGTGCTGACCTTGTCCGGACGTTCCTTTGCTTCGCGTGTTTGCGGTAGCCTGACCCGTTCGGCGGGCTTGCCCGAACTGGTCTGCACTACGGCCGAGGATTATGTCGAACGCGCCGTGGCGTTGGCGCAAAATCGTGCCGAAGTCGAAGGCTACAAGGCGCGGCTGCGCGCCGGGCGCGATACATGCCAGTTGTTCAACATGGACTTGCTGGCCGCGAAACTGGAACAGCTTTATCGCGATCTGTGCGACGCGCATGACAAAGGCCACACGCCGCGCCCCGATCTTTCCAATCTGGACGATTATTTCGAGGTCGGCGCCGCGCTGGACCATGACAGGGACGAGATCCAGTCCGTCGCCGATTATCATGGCCTGTATCGTGCCGCACTCAAGCAGCGCCACCTGGCCCGCCCGCTTGCCGCCGACGCCCGGCTGTGGGGCCGGGACGAGATTGCCGCCGCGGATGTGCCGCCTGCACGGCGGGCGCCTGCTGCGCCCAATGCGGGCGGCATCGCGATGCGCCTGTTGCAGGCCCGGATGATGCATGCGCAGGGTCAGACCCTGGAATGCCTTCAGGCCCTGCTGGCACTGAAGTGCATCGTCCCCGACAAGGATACGCTGCTGGATGATGTGCGCGCGGCCATCGATCCGGCCATCCGGCGCTTCAACGAACTGGTTGCGGCGGGCGATGTGGAACAGGCGGCGCGGTATGCCGATGCGCTGGTCGCGCTGCTGCCGCGCAATGTGGCGGCGTTGCAGTCCGCATTGTCCTGCAGCGAGTCACTGGGGCGCGCGCAACAGGCCGATGCCTACAGGCAGACGCTGGCGAATCTGGTCCCGCAACAACCGGCACCGCCGGAACCCACGCCGGAAACCGCTCAAGAGCCGGAAAACACGCTGCATCCCCTTATCCAGTTGCGCGATCTGTACGACCGGGCCAGTTCGATCCTGTGCGGACCGCTGACAGAGCAGGATGTCTTGCAGGTGCGCGAATTGCTGGCATCGAGCCGAAGGCTGGATGTTTCCGTACCGCCAGATTCGGAATGGGCGGGCTGGGAAAAACACTATCGTCTTGCCCTGGAAGCGGCCGACATATCGGCCGCGACAGGGCCCACGCCGGAGCCGCCCGGCGAACCGGAGACCGTTTTCGCGTCCGCCTCAGGCAAGCCGATGACGTTCACCGCTGTGCAGGCGGCGACGCGCAAGGCCGAAGCGATATTCTTCGCGGCAGCGGATCGCAAATATATCGACCTTTATGCCAAGCCCTATATCCAGTCGATCCTGGAAAACAGCGATGTATCCAGCCTAATCGTGCTGCATGTCATTGGCGGCGCGGAGGAATTGCAGGACGTGGCGAAGTCGGTTGGCATCGCCAGCAACCGGCTGATCTATGCGGGCGACATGTTCGACGCCGCCGCGATCGAGACCAAATGTTATGACGCGCCGCCCAAGGGCCTGAGCGCCAGTCCGATCGCGCATCTGCAATCGGTCCGGTTCCTGCGGCTGGGCCGCCTGCTGAGCGGCTTGAAGCTGCCGGTCTTCGTGTCGGACATCGATCTTATCCTGCAGCGCGGCGTCCGCGAC
Source organism: Hyphomicrobiales bacterium (assembly GCA_017849395.1). GTDB lineage: Bacteria > Pseudomonadota > Alphaproteobacteria > Micropepsales > Micropepsaceae > Rhizomicrobium. Next base: position 2,996 of record JAFIHO010000106.1, on the reverse strand, counting down.
CTGCTGGAGACGTTCGGGGACCATGATATCGTGCTGAACCAGAACACACGCAGCCAGAATGCAGGGTCGCGCTTCACCGCCAACCTGCTGCTGCTCAACCCCACTCCGAAGGCGGATCGCTTCCTGCGCTTCCTGCGCGGCTATCTTGAAAAGGCGCTGGCGGGGCGCGAGGTATCGCGCTGGATCGACCAGTTCGGCCTCATGCAGGCCCGGCATCATGTGCTGTTGCGGGAACCGGATGCCCGGATCGGCTATTTCGATGATAGCCTGGACATCAACAATGTGATGTACACGGCCTATGAGGAGCACAATCCATTCCGCTTCCTGTCATTGTATCACGGCTTCGACATGACGACGCTGCCGGGGCGGTCCAAGACAGCTTCGCGGGTCAAGAAGGGGGCCGCGCACCCGACCTCGCGGCAAAAACGCACATCGGCTATACGGGTTCGGGCCTGAAGCCCTTTTCTGATCGTATAAGATGGATAGAACGACAAAACGACGCTGATTTCCGGGGGCATTGATGAAGCAACGTCCGCAATACGAACTTCTGGGCAAGCGCGTTCTGGTGACGGGCGGGTCCGGGTTTATCGGATCGCATCTGTGCGAGCAGTTGCTGAACCAGGGCCATGAGGTTCTGTGCGTCGATAATTTCTTCACCGGGTCGCGGCGCAATATCGAGCATCTGATCGGCAATCCGCGCTTCGAGCTGATGCGCCATGACGTGACCTTCCCGCTCTATGTCGAGGTCGACGAAATCTACAACCTCGCCTGTCCCGCCTCGCCGGTGCATTATCAGTTCGATCCCGTACAAACGACCAAGACCAGCGTCATGGGTGCGATCAACATGCTGGGGCTGGCCAAGCGGCTGCGGATTCCGATCCTGCAGGCTTCCACCAGCGAGGTGTATGGCGATCCTTCGGTCCATCCCCAGGTCGAAGCCTATTGGGGCAATGTGAACTGCATCGGCCCGCGCTCCTGCTATGACGAGGGCAAGCGCTGCGCGGAGACGCTGTTCTTCGATTATCGCCGCCAGCACAACATGGCGATCAAGGTAATCCGCATCTTCAACACCTATGGCCCGCGCATGCATCCCAATGACGGGCGCGTGGTGTCGAACTTCATCGTGCAGGCGCTGAAGGGCGAGGACATCACCATTTATGGCCATGGCCGCCAGACCCGGTCCTTCTGCTATGTCGATGACCTGGTGCGCGGCATGATGGCGATGATGGCGACCGACAATGCGGTGGCAGGCCCGATCAATCTGGGCAATCCGGGCGAGTTCTCCATCCGGCAGCTGGCGGAGCTTGTGCTGGAAATGACCGGCAGCAAATCCCGGCTGATCGAAAAGCCCCTGCCCGCGGACGATCCACAACAGCGCTGCCCGGACATCACCAAGGCCCAGGAAGTGCTGGGATGGAAGCCGCAGATCACCCTGCGCGAGGGGCTGGCAAGCACCATCGCCTACTTCGACGACCTGTTCACAAGGGACAAGGCCGGGACCGGGCCTGTATGAACTTTGCCGAAGGCCGGTAAAAATACCGCGACCGCATTAACGCGGTATTAGCCATGACGGCCCATGTTTGACGCTCCGGCAAAACGCCCCAGGAGCAGGAAAACATGCGGTCTCCCAAAGACATGGACATCGTGCAGATCGACATCAGCACGAAATGCCATCTCAAATGCTCCAACTGCACGCGCCTGATCCCGCATCAGCCGAAGCGCGAGGACATGGAGCTGGAGACTTTCGAAAATGCCGTGAAAAGCATGGAAGGCTGGAATGCTCCCAACCGCGTCATCGGCATCATCGCGGGTGAGCCGACCCTGCATTCCAACTTCGAACAGATTTCGCGCCGCTTCGCGGAATTGTGGGGCGGCCCCCTCACCGGCAACGGACGTTTGCCGATCAAGGATTTCAACAATTTCGCCACCGAGCGCCTGTTCGACCGCAGCACCGGGCGCGGTCTTTGGACCAGCCTGGGATCCGGCTTTTACAAGCATTATGAAACCATCATGGACGTGTATGGCCACTGGAACACCAACACCCATGAATCGGGCGGACGGCATCAGGCGCTGCTGATCAGCCGCGACGATTACAAGGCCGCCACCGGCATGTCGGATGATGAGTGGCTGAAGAACCGCGACGAGTGCTGGGTTCAGAACATGTGGTCCGCGTCGATCAACGACAAGGGCGCCTATTTCTGCGAAGTCGCCGCGTCCATCGACCGGCTTTATTTCAACGGCAAACATGCCTGGCCGGTCGAGCATGGCTGGTGGCAGCGCAAGCCCGAGGATTTCGGCGCGCAGCTTGACCTATGCAATTATTGCGGTCTGGCGCAGCCCGGTCCGGCCCAGCTTGACTTGCTGGAACGTGACATTGTCTCCAAGCAGAACCGCGACATGCTGGCCAAGGCGGGAAGCCCTGCCGTGAAGAAGGGCCAGTACGAACTGTTCGATCCGGCGCTGCACATGGAAAAGCGCGTGGTGGAAAAGCGAGACAATTACGTGGGCGACGATCGCCGCGTCGGCATCGGCAATCGCACTACCAAGCCGCGCAAACTGTCCGGCGTGGTCGTTTCGGTGAATTACGGCGAGCGACTGGCCGATACCCTGCCCACGAATATCAAGCTGTTCGACGAATTCGTGGTCGTGACCTCGCCGGAGGATACGCTGACCCAGAAGGTCGCGACCGACTGCGGCGCGACCCTTGTGCTGTCCAGCCGCTGCTATGAGGACGATCATTCCTTCAACAAGGGCCGGATGCTGAATGAAGGCCTGGCGGTACTGAAGGACCCCGACTGGGTGATCCTGACCGACGCGGACATCACGCTCAATCCCGGCACTCGCGACTATGTGATGGAACATTCCTTCAACCCGGGCTGCCTGTATTTCACCGCGCGCCAGGATCATTCGCCGGTCGCCGGTCAGAACGCCGTGGTGAACATGGAGCCGAACGGCTCTTCCCAGATGTTCAATCCGAAGTCCACGTGGGTGCGGCG
>JAFIHO010000105.1 GCA_017849395.1 Hyphomicrobiales bacterium | reverse complement strand
TGGCCGCACTCATTATCTACTTCGTTGCGCGCGGCTTCCTGGACAAGCCGCACCTCGTGGAGGCGAGGGCCGAAGCCTGAACGGGATCCGCCCGACGTCTGAAACCAGGCGCCGGGCGTACTGTGTCGAATTGTGTTTGTTCCCCAAGAATCGAGGTCGACTGTACAAATACCTGTAAGTATATGGAATATAAGGACTATTGTATTTACTGACAGGTAACGGGCCGTTTTCTTATGCGGCCACTGTTAACTGACGGCTGGATAGCGCCCCTAATCCCGCCTATGACTCTCCTGCATCCTCGCGGGAGAGTTTATGATTCTTGTTTCGCGCCTTCGCTCAAAGCCGCTGAGCGCCACGCTGTCCCCCTTTTATTTGCCGCCAGGCTCTCCGATCTTCGGCCTGCTTCAGACACCCGCGTGCCGGAAGGTCTGACCAATGTCTGAAGCAAAGAGTTCCATCGCATCCACGCTTAGCCGCGATTTCATAGCATCCATCGTCGTGTTCCTGGTGGCATTGCCCCTGTGCATGGGCATCGCTGTTGCCTCCGGCATGCCGCCGCAGACCGGCCTGATCACCGGCATTGTCGGCGGCATTGTCGTTGGCGCCCTGGCGGGTTCACCGCTCCAGGTGAGCGGTCCCGCTGCGGGTCTGGCGGTTCTGGTTTTCGAGATCGTGCGAGAGGACGGCGTCGCCGCGCTAGCTATCATCGCCATCCTGGCCGGCGCGTTTCAGATTGCTGCGGGCGCGGCTCGGATCGGTCACTGGTTCCGCGCCATATCTCCGGCTATCGTGCATGGTATGCTGGCGGGCATCGGGTTGCTGATCGTAGCCAGCCAGCTTCATGTGCTGCTGGACCGCAGTCCGTTGCCAAACGGTCTCTCAAACCTCGCGGCCGTTCCGGGCGCGTTCGTCGATCTTTCTCCGGTTTCGGTGGGATCGACCGAATGGGCTTTTGCGCTGGGCGCAATCACCATCATCTCTTTCCTGGCATGGGAAAAATTCCGTCCCAAGGCGCTGAGGCTGGTTCCGGGCGCACTGATCGGCGTCGTGGTGGCCACGCTCATCGCCTTTACACTGCGTCCCGACGTCAAGCGTGTCGTTGTGCCCGCTTCGCTGCTGGAAGGAGTCAAATTTCCGACGCTGGCCGACATCACGGCGGGTTTGACGAGCCCCCCCATCCTTATCACTGCGCTGGTCATCGCATTCATCGCCAGCGCGGAAACGCTTCTGTCAGCGGCTGCGGTGGATCGCATGCATGACGGCCCGCGTACCAAGTACAACAAAGAGCTGTTCTCACAGGGCGTCGGCAACATGGTTTGCGGCTTTTTGGGCGGCTTGCCGATGACCGGCGTGATCGTGCGCAGCTCTGCCAATGTGCAGGCTGGCGCCGCGACACGGTTGTCCACCATGCTGCATGGCGCATGGATACTTGCGTTCGTGATGCTGCTTCCCTGGCTTCTGCGCGAGATGCCGACCGCTGCGCTGGCAGGCGTTCTGGTCGTCACCGGCTGGCGGCTGGTCAAGATCAGCCATGCAACCCATCTGTTCAATCAGTATGGCGCCCTGCCGGCCGCGATCTGGGCCGTCACTTTCGTGATGGTGGTGGTCACCGACCTGCTGACGGGGGTGCTGACCGGGCTGGCGCTCTCGCTGTTGGAGATCGTGCCGCATCTCCACAACATCAAACTCACTATCGATCAGAAGACTGAGAATGATGTGACGGAGGTCGATCTGACCGGAGCCGCGACCTTCGTCAACCTGCCCAAGCTGGCCAACAAGCTGGACGAACTTCCCGATGGCGGCCGCATCCGGCTCAACTTGAGCAAAGTGTCATATCTCGATCACACCTGCGCGGAAATGATCACCGATTGGGTGTCGCGCAAAGCCAAGCGGGGCACGACGGTCGAATATGAATTGGGCGGCAACCCGCGTTATGGCCAGATACTGGGCGAACACTCCCAATAGCCATTGCCAATGGGCGGGGCGGGCTCCGCGATTGCAGGAGTCCGCCGCCATCCGCATAAGACACAACGCCGCCGCTGGATAATTGCCGGAAGCCCCTATACCACTGGCGCCGGATCAGGGCGGCGCGAACGCCCGGCACGATATTCTTGGGGGAGACCATGAAACGCACCTTGCTTGCGGCCTTTAGCCTGATGCTGGGAGGCGCCGCGCTGGCGCAGACCGCCGCGCCGCCCAAAGACCCGGTCATCCCGGCCCGCCGCCAGGCTCCGCCAGTCCCCGCCCTGCTGCAAAGCCGTGCGCATGAGGTGTTCACCACCATGTGCAGCAGTTGCCACAATGCCAGCCTGGAAGCGGGCCGCGGCCCTAGCCTGTTCACCAACGATTTCCTGAACGCCCGCACCGACGCGCAGATCGTGGACGCGATCACGAAGGGCAAACCCGGCACCATCATGCCAGGCTTCACAACCCTGCTCTCGCCGGATGAAATGGCGCAGATGCCCGCCTACCTGCGCATCCGGGGCGGCATCATGAACCGGCGCGCTGGCCCCGTGCCGGATATCAGCGGCAAGGTGTTCACTACCCAGAAGGCAAAATTCAAGGTCGAGACTTTGGCCAAGGGGCTGGACCAGCCCTGGGGCATGGACTTCCTGCCCGATGGCCGCATGATTTTCACCGAACGTGCCGGACGTCTGCGCTTCCTGGACAAGAACGGCAAACTCTCCGCCCCGGTAAAAGGCACGCCAACTGTATTCGTGCGCCAGGATGGCGGTATGCTGGATGTGGCGCTGCATCCCGACTATGCAAAGACCGGTTGGATCTATCTGTCCTACAGCACGGTGCGTCCCGGTTATGTGGTGCAGCCGGGCGATGACACCGCGCCCAATCTTGCGCCACCAACCATGACGGTCGTGGTGCGCGGCAAGGTCAATGCCAACAATGAGTGGGTGGAGCAGCAGACCCTGTTCCAGGCGCCGGACGAAGTCTATAGCGCGCCCGCCGACCACTATGGTTCGCGCTTCCTGTTCGACGGCAAGGGCCATCTATTCTGGTCGATGGGCGAGCGCCATGACATGCAGCAAGCGCAGAGTCTTTATTCGCCGCTGGGCAAAATCCACCGCATCAACGAAGACGGTTCGATCCCCAGCGACAATCCTTTCGTCAACACGCCGGGCGCGCTGGCCAGCATCTGGACCTATGGCCATCGCAATCCCGAAGGCCTGGCCATTGATCCCGTCACCGGCCTGTTCTGGGAAACCGAACATGGTCCGGTGGGCGGCGACGAGGTCAACATCATCGAACCCGGCAAGGATTATGGCTGGGGCATCGTGACCATGGGGCTGGAGCCGGGAATCAGCCGTCAATCCGCGCCTGGCAGGACGCCGCCACTCACCTTCTACAATCCCTCCATCGGTCCGGCGGGCATCGCCTTCTATACGGGAGACAAATTCCCGGCCTGGAAAAACAACCTGTTCGTCACCGCCATGGTGGGCCAGAAGCTGATCCGCATGGAGATCAAGGACCGCCAGATCGTCGCACGGGAAACATTGTTCCAGGACTACGGCCGGGTGCGCGATGTACATCAGGGACCGGACGGCAATCTTTACCTGCTGCTCCAGAACGCCAACGGCGATCCCGTGGGCGGTTCCGTGATCCGGCTGGTGCCGGCGCGTTAGGCATTTGCGCTGAAGCAAAGAAAGCAGCTCCTCATGGGGCTGCTTTCTGTTATCTGCCCTGTTCGGCTGGCAACCCTTTCGGCACCAAATTCCGGATTCGTGCGTTGTGGTTCATGAGTTCCGATTGGGTGGATGACATGAGGCTTCGCAACGCGCTTCTTCCGGTTCTGTTCCTGGCATGCGCCGGCGCTGCTCATGCCGCCAGCTACAGCCTGGAAACCCCGATTGCTGCCATCGCCGCCGATCCGAAGGCTGCCGCCATTGTGGACAAGAACATTCCCGGCCTGCTGTCCAATTCCAATTTCGACGTCTTCAAGTCGCTGAACCTGAAACAGGTCAGCGCCCTCTCCGGCGGCAAGCTGACCCGCGACATGCTCAACCGCACCCGGGCGGATTTCGAGGCAATGTCGGGTGAGAGCGGCGTACAGAAAGTTGCCTATTAGACGAGTGCCTCCGCAGCGGCCTGCGTACCGGGTTCAGCGGCACCTTCCATAGCCTGGAAAGTCCGTTAAACTATCGCACAAACGAAAACGGCGGCCCTCTCGAGCCGCCGTTTTCGAACAGCCGGAATGACCGGCTATGCCTGCGTCTTGCGGCGGCGAACCGCGGCAATCCCTGCAATACCCGCACCGAACATCATCAGTGTCATGGGTTCGGGCACGCCACCGGGCGGCGGAGGGTTCCTTCCGCCGGCGACGATGAAGAGCTGCTCATAACCGTTGTTGATGTCGGCCATGCGCCAATCGATCTGCATCGTGTCGTACAGACCAGGATTGTTGATCAGATCGTTCAGCGTCGAATTGTAGGCGGCGAAAGCAGCCTGGTTCGCGCCCAGATTCTGCTTCACGGTTTGAGCGCCCCCCGTCTCGCCCGCACGTCCATCGCAAGCCGCATAATGCAGGAATGTTGAGCCATCGACGCAGATATTGCCATGGATATAGGTCCAGCGTTCCTGGCCCGGATAGGAATTGGCGCCGGTGCCCGGCAGATCCGGATAAGACGCCGTTTCATCGGGACCGCCAAGCAGGATGGATTGCTGCTTGCCATAGTCAGCGCCCAGCGGATCGAAGGGATTGCCCGCCAGATAGAAAGTTTGCGTCGGACCGTTGGGATTGGCGGCGGTGAGCAACGTCACCTTCGCCCAGATGAGCATATCCGTGCCGAGCAGCTTGTCGTCTGTGCCGGTCTCGTTGAGGTTGAAATAGAACACAGCATTCTCGCCGCCCAGATAGGTTTTCAGGTCTGCGAGTTTGATATCCCAGCTATTGGCCGTATCGCCGGTGAACTGCCCGGCGCCATTCGGATCGGGTCCGGAGGTCGCATTACCCGTTCGGAAATACGGCGAACCGCCGGTACCATTCGGCGTGCCATAAGGCTGGTCCATGACACCGGTCCGGGTGCCGTCATTGTAGAAATTGCCACCGGCTCCCGTGCCCACCACGATGTAGTCGCGAATCTGTCCAGGCGAAGACGCAACGAAATAGTTTGAAGTATTCAGCGCAGTGTTCGCGAACTGCAGCGAGACGACGTTGAAATCGCCATAGGTCAGGGTGAAGGGGGCGAGAGCCGCATCACTGGTCTGGATCGGTCCCGCGACCGCCGGGGTGACTCCGGCTGCCGCAATTGCGAGAGCGGCGCTCCCGACTTTCAGCAATGTACGCAATGGCTTCTGCGTAATCATCCCGTGAAAATAGGCTTCGTGCGGGTTAATTAAGCAAATTTCGTGCCGGGAAAAATTCCCCCAGCTTCTGCGGAAAAATTCCTATAGGAACCCAAAACTGTATACTGCGTTTACACTATTGATAGTGATACGCAGAATCTATCTTATAAGCTGTCTGATACACTGGCGCAGCTAGTCGCTGTGCGTTCGGATTCTTTTGCGCCTGCGAAGCCCCGCAATTCCCACCATACCCGCGCCCAGCAACGACAAGGTCAAAGGCTCCGGCACCCGCGTCGGAGTCGGACCGGTCACGATCTGGCGGATCGTCCAGGCCTGGGCGCCGGTATTGCTGCCATCGGTGAGGTCGGCCGAGAAGTAATAGCCGCCCGCGCCATTGGTAACGAAGTCATTGGTGTCGAGGCCAGAAGCCCGATAGAGCACCAGCAGCAGGTCGCCATAATATGCATTGTTCGACCCGTTGCCCGCGCTGCTGTCGATCGCGACGCCGTAATTGCCATATGGGGTGTTCGCACCGCCCGCCGTGTTAAGGCTCAGTGTATAGCTGCTGCCGTTCGGCGCGGTATAGACGCCGTTCACCGGAAGGCTGAAGGTGGAAATGCTCAAGGCTCCGCTGCCCGCCACGGTGAAGGCGAATGGCGTGTGCGGGCCGCCCGTGTTGAGAAAGCCATAGCCGGAAGCAAGGTCCACCGACAGCGCGACATGCATCGAGTCGACTTGGCTGATCGTAATGACACCCGCGTTGGATGGCTGGATGCCAACGCTCGTGGCAAAGCTATAGGTCGGCCCCGCATAGGCAGGCGCGGCAAAAACAAGTGCCGCGACGACGCCGGTCATCATGGTCCGATGGAATGACATGAACGAGAATCCTGTTCGCCGGTAAGCTGCCGGAAATTTGCACATTACGTGCCATATCCAAAGCAATGATGGACTTCTAGGTTAATCGCGCGATAGCAGGGATGCGATTTGCGAAGGGCAACTTTCATCACCCGACGCGTTGCCGTAATCCACGAAAAACAGGATTAAGCGCGGCGACGCGGCCTTTGGTTAAGCATCGCTAACCATGGTAATAGTGGCATCAGCCGCGCCCGCGATAGGACGATACACCGGTATCAGGCAACCACACGCCCGACGGCAATTTCCCCGTCTGCCAGAATATGTCGATGGGCATGCCGCCGCGCGGATACCAATAACCAGCGATCCTGATGTATTTCGGCTTGATCGCGGCGGCGATGCGTTTGGCGATCTTGATCGTGCATTCTTCGTGGAAGCCGCCGACATTGCGGAAGCTGGTAAGGAACAGCTTCAGCGACTTGGATTCAACAAGCGCCTTGCCGGGCACATAGTCGATGACGAAATGCGCGAAGTCCGGCTGGCCCGTGATGGGGCACAGGGTTGTGACTTCCGGCGCGGTGAAACGCACAACATAATCGGCATCGGGATGCGGATTGGGCACCGCTTCCAGAACTGCCTCGTCCGGTGATGCAGGTTGCCTGATATTCTGTCCGAGCTGGGTGAGTTTCTTCGCCATCACGCGCCTTCATACACGCAGGTTTGGCCATAAGACGGGCGGCGAAGTTTCACCCGTACCACCTCGGGCAGCGCCTGCTTCGCGCGGGCATGGATAAAGCGCGCCAGATTTTCCAAAGTCGGCACGCCGAGCCCTTCCACCTCGTTCAACAGCCGGTGATCGAGTGTCTCGCGGATATCGTCCAGCACCCGCTTCACCTCGCCCAGGTCACGCAGGAAGCCGGTGGCAGGATCGGCCTCGCCGCGCAATGTCACTTCGGCGTAAAAGGAATGCCCATGCATCCGGCGGTTTTCCGCTGCGCCATTGCCCAGCCAATGGGCGGCGTCGAAGCTGAATTCCTGGGAGAGTTCGATCATGGGGCTCAAATAGCGAAAGGCAGGCCGAAGGTGGGCGGGCTTTTGACCCCTCCCCCTCCCCCCGTCAAGCATTAACAGGAAAAGCTATTGCGCCCGCCCGGCCGCCAAGCATCATCCCGTCATGAACATGGAAAAACATCCGCAAACGCGCTCCTGGCTCGGCGAAACAATCGAAGTCGCTGCCGTGCTGGCCTGTGTGTTTGTTTCGACCACGGCCATAGCCCAGCCATTTTATGTGCCGTCCGGCTCGATGGAGCCGACGCTTCAGATCGGTGACGCATTTTTGGGCAGCAAATTCCCTTATGGCTGGAGCCGCTATTCCATGCCCTTTTCGGTCGGCCCCCATTCGGGGACCCGCCTGATGGGGCGGATGCCGGAGCGCGGGGATGTCGTGGTTTTCCGTCATCCCCATGGCGGCACGGAAACGCTGGTGAAGCGGCTGATCGGACTGCCCGGGGACACGGTGCAGATGGTGGATGGCCGCCTGGTCATCAATGGCAAGACCCTGCCGCTTGAACGCGCAGGCGACGGCACGGTGGAAGATGGGGACGGGCGGAGGGTCTCGGTGGCGCGCTACGTCGAAACCCTGCCGGGCGGGGCGAAACACCCTATCTTCAAATGGCAGTGGGATGGCATGGCCGACAACACGGAGCCGGTGAAGGTTCCGGAAGGTCACTTTTTCATGATGGGGGACAACCGGGACAATTCCCTGGATAGCCGGGTTCCCGTAACTATGGGCGGGGTCGGCCTGGTTCCGATGGAGAACCTGATGGCCCGCGCCGATGTCATGCTGGGCTCCTATGACTATTTGAATGCGGACCGCCCAAAGGACTGGATGGGACAGTTCCGCCTGTCACGCTTCTTCCGCAGTATTCACTAACACCCGCGACTTTCTGACAGAAAAGCCAATGTTGCGCCGGGGTATAGCCCGTGCTAACTGGCTGCCGCGCTGCGGGGGCGACTCGCGCGGCCGTACAATTAACAAGCTAATTCAATAGCTTAATCCAGCAATCGGCGCGTCCCCTGCGCGCCCGCGAAGGATGAACGTGGCGAGCGAAAAGGCCGAGACTTCCCTGGCGGGGCGTTATGCCAACGCCATCTTTGAACTGGCGCAGGAGCAGCGCGCCATAGATGCCGTTAGCGCCGACCTGACCGCGCTTCGTAAAGCGATCCAATCCAATCTCGACTTGGCGCGTGTGGTGAAGTCGCCCGTGTTTGGCAGCGAGACCCAGTCACGCGCCATGAAGGCGGTGCTGGCGCAGATGGGCGCGGGAGCGCTTACCGTCAACCTGGTGCTGCTGCTGGCGCAAAAACGCCGCCTGTTCGCGCTGAACGACATCATCGCCTCGTATGAGCGTCATGTCGCGCGCTCGCGCGGCGAGACCGAGGCCGAAGTCACCTCTGCCCGCGCCCTGTCGGATGGCGAAGTGGCCGAGTTGAAATCGGTTCTGAAATCCCGGCTCGGCAAGGAGCCGCGCCTGCAAACCAAAGTGGATCCCAACCTGCTCGGCGGCCTCGTCGTGAAGGTGGGCTCGCGCATGATCGACTCGTCTATCCGCACCAAGCTGAACGGCTTGGCAGCGGCCATGAAAGGACACTGAATATGGATATCCAGCCCGCCGAAATCTCCGCCATCCTGAAGCGCGAGATCCAGAATTTCGGCGCCGAAGCGCAGGTTTCCGAAGTCGGCGAAGTGCTGAGCGTCGGCGACGGCATCGCGCGCGTCTACGGCCTCGACAACGTACAGGCCGGCGAGATGGTCGAATTCCCCGGCGGCATCAAGGGCATGGCGCTGAACCTGGAAACCGACAATGTCGGCGTGGTGATCTTCGGCTCCGACGCCACCATCAAGGAAGGCGACACCGTCAAGC
>JAFIHO010000104.1 GCA_017849395.1 Hyphomicrobiales bacterium | reverse complement strand
TGCATAAGGTTAGATATTGCCCTGCGCGGTAATTTTAGACGCCTGTTGCGAAATATTATTGCGCGCTCCGGGCGGAACGGCTTATAACCCGCCACAGACTTTGGCCTTTCAGGAATTTTCGGACGTGGACAACCGCAAGCTGGACGCGATCGACCTGCGAATCCTGGCGGAGCTCCAGGCCGACGGCCGCATCACAAATGTGGAGCTGTCGCGCCGGGCCCGCATCACGGCGCCGCCCTGCCTGCGCCGCATGCGCGCGCTGGAGAAAGCCGGATACATCACCGGTTATCACGCCGATCTGGATGCCAAGGCCCTGGGCTTCGAGGTGCAGGCCTTCGTGTTCGTCGGTCTGTCCAGCCAGAAGGATGCCGACCTGAAGGCGTTCGAGGAAAGCGCCCGCGGCTGGCCGCAGGTGCGCGAATGCTACATGCTGTCGGGCGAGGTGGATTTCCTGCTCAAATGTGCGGCAAAGGATCTGTCGTCTTTCCAGAGTTTCATTACCGACACGCTCACCGCTGCCCGCAATGTCGCCAGCGTGAAAAGTTCGCTGGTCATTCACGCGTCGAAGAATGAGCCGGGAATCCCGATAGAGGTTCCGTCTTGAGTGACCCCCATCCGTCACAGCCCGGGTCGCCTCCGGCGACACCTCGCTGTGACACCTTCCCCCGCCAATGGCTTCGCCACGCGGGGAAGAAAGCCAGAGTCCGGCTATTGCCGGTCACGTAGATGCCGTAGTGTTCGCCGGCACAGCCGGAAGAAAAGGGAGAGGGATCATGAAACATCTGAACATGCTGCTGGCCGTAACGGCCATGAGTCTGTGCGCCGCGCCGCTGCTGGCCGCGCCCGCCTATGTCGAGAAGGCGATTGCCGATTCCAATCGTCCCGACGCCGACAAGGCGCGCGACGAGAACCGCAAGCCTGCCGCGATGCTGGCCTTTGCCGGGATCAAGCCGGGTTCGGTGGTGGTGGACCTGCTGCCGGGTGGAGGATATTTCACCCGCATTTTCGCCAAGGCCGTGGAGCCCAATGGCCGCGTTTATGCCTATTTCGGCACCCAGTATGACGCGCGGTTGAAGGGCCAGGGCAAGGACCCCGACATGCAGTTCACGGACCTGAAGAAGGTCTACAAGAATCTGGGCGTCATTCACGGACCGCTGCCGCAGTTCGTCACGCCCGAGCCGGTGGATGTCGTGTGGACCTCGCTCAACTATCACGACATGCACAACAAATCCTATGCGATGGACGTGAATGAGGTGAACAAGGCGATCTTCAAGTCGCTGAAGCCCGGCGGCTATTACATCGTGCTCGATCACAGCGCGGCGGAAAGCTCGGGCGACGATGTCACCGAGACCCTGCACCGCATCAAGGCGTCCACCGTGAAGAAGGAAGCCGAGGCGGCGGGCTTCAAGCTGGTGGCTGAGGGCAAGGATCTGCATTACGCCACCGATGACGGCACCAAGCGGGTGTTCGAGAATGATGTGCGTGGGCGTACCAACCAGTTCATGCTGAAATTCCAGAAGCCGCGTTGAGGGTATAAGGACGCATGAAGCGGATATGGCTTGCGCTGGCGGGGCTTGTGTTCGCGTTGCCCGCGCTGGCGCAACCCGTTCCGCGGGTACGGGGCAAGATTCTCGCCTTTGACGGCACGACCCTGGTGCTGCAGCCTGACGGCACCAGCGCCGACGCCGACTGGCTGCGGGTCAATGTGCGGCCCAACACGCGTTACATCACGACCGGCAAGGCGCGTTTCAGCGACATCAAGTCCGGCGTTTTCGCGGGGGCGGCGGCGGTGCCCGATGCGGATGGCAAGCTGAACGCCCAGGAAGTGCATATCTATCCCGGCCCGCTGCGCGGCTCGGGCGAGGGGCGTTTCCCGGATACGAAGCCGGGCCGCGTGATGATCAACGGTACCGTCGCCACGGCAGAGAATGGCGTGATGACATTGCGCTATCGCGGTTCGGGCATGAAGAATGGGGTGTGCGAAGGCCGCATGCCCGTTCCGATCAAGCCCGATGCCTGTGCCGGGGACGTTTCGATTGCCGTTGCGTCCGGCGTGCCGGTGACGGCGCTGACAGTCGGCGATGCTAGCCTGGCCAAGCCGGGCGCGATTGCGGTCGTGTCCGTCGTCACGGCGCGCGACGGCAGCAAGATGACGCCGGGCCTGATCGTGGAAAAGACGCCCTGAATTTTCTCGGAGACTGAACATGCCTCGCCTTCCGGTTCTTGGTTTCGCTTGTGCCCTGCTTGTCGCAAGCGGCGTCGCGCTGGCGCAGGATGCGACGAAGGATTTGCATTTCGGCAAATGGGGCGTCGATCTGACGGCGATGGATAACAGCATAAAGGCGGGCGACAATTTCTTCCTTCATGTGAACGGCAAATGGCTCTCCACCATCCAGATTCCGCCGGACCGCGCCAGCATCGGATCGTTCCAGCAGCTACAGATTCTCAGCGAGGAGCGTCTGAAGGCCATTGTCGCCGAACTGGCGGCGAAGCCGGAGGCGCAGTTGCCGCCGGAAGAGAAGAAGCTGCGCGATCTGTATGATTCCTACATGGACACGGCCGGTATCGAGGCGGCCGGCCTGAAGCCGATCCAGAAGGATCTGGATTACCTGAACGGGCTGCAGACGAAGGAAGATGTGGCGCGCGCCATGGCGGCGATCCCGCTCTCCACAATCAGCATCTACAATATCGGCATCGGGGTCGACGACAAGCATCCCGACAATTACTCGGTGAACCTGTATCAGGGCGGTATCGGCCTGCCGGATCGCGACTATTATCTGTCGGACGACAAGGCGTTGGTGGAGACGCGCGAGGCCTATCGCAAATATCTCGCCGACATGATGACCCTGGCGAATATTCCCGACGCGGCGGCGAAGGCCGACCGCATCCTGGCGCTGGAGACCGAGATCGCGAAGGTGCAATGGAACCGCGCCGACCGGCGCAACGCCGACAAGACATACAATCCCATGCCTGTTTCGGCGTTGAAGACGCTGGCGCCGGACTTCCCGTGGGATTCTTTCCTGGCCGAAACGCATATTCCCCTGACCGGTCCCAATGGCGAGCGGCAGGTGATCGTGGCGGAAAACACCGCCTTCGGGCCGCTGGCAAAGATTTTCGCCGCGACGCCGGTTTCGACCTGGCGCGATTATCTGGTGGTGCACTATCTGCACACTTTCTCTTCCTATTTGCCCAAGGCGTTTGACGATCGCGATTTTGCCTTTTACGGCACCGTTCTGACGGGGCGCACGCAGCAGTTGGAGCGCAAGACGCGCGGGGTGCGGCTGCTGGACAATCTGCTGGGCGAGGCGCTGGGTAAGCTTTATGTGGCGCGCTATTTCCCGCCCGCCTCCAAGGCCAAGGCGGATTTGCTGGTGCAGAATCTGCTGAAAGCCTATGAGGCCGACATCAAGACCCTGGCCTGGATGACGCCCGCCACCCGCGCCAAAGCGCTGGAGAAGCTGCATCAGTTCACGCCCAAAATCGGCTATCCCACCAAATGGCGCGACTACTCGGCCTATAATGTTGTGCGCGACGACATCATCGCCAATGTGCAGGCCCACACTGTTTACGAATGGAACCGTGATGTGGCGCGCATCAACCAGCCGGTGGACAAGAGCGAATGGGGCATGACGCCCTCCACCATCAACGCCTATTACAATCCGTCCTTCAACGAGATCGTGTTTCCTGCGGCGATCCTGCAGGCGCCCTTCTTCGATCCCACGGCGGATGATGCAGTCAACTACGCCGCCATCGGCGCAGTGATCGGCCATGAGATCAGCCACGGTTTCGACGATCAGGGCAGCAAGTATGACGGCAAGGGCGTGTTCCAGGACTGGTGGACTGCCGACGACCGCAAGAATTTCGACGCCCGCACGGCAATCATCGTCAGCCAGTATGACGCCTATGAGCCGCTGCCGGGCTTGCATGTGATCGGCAAGAACACGCTGGGCGAGAATATCGCCGACATTTCGGGATTGGCCATCGCCTATAAGGCCTATCGTCTGTCGCTGGGCGGAAAAAAGCCGCCTGTGCTGGACGGTGTGACCGGGGACCAGCGTTTCTTCCTGTCCTATGGCCAGGTGTGGCGCAGCAAGTACCGCGAAAGCGCCATCCGCACCCAGACCCTGTCCAATGAACACACCATCCCGGAATTTCGCGTCATCGGCGCGACCCGGAACATGGATGAATGGTACAGCGCGTTCAATGTGACGCCGGGCCAGAAATATTTCCTGCCGCCGCAGGAGCGTGTGCATCTCTGGTAGAGGGGGAGAGGGGCATGAAACGACTTGTTCTGCTTGGGGCGCTGTTGTGCGCCGGGCCGCTGCGCGCCGAAACGCCGGTCCTGCTGACGCCGGAGCAGTATGCGCCGGGGAAATTCCTTTCGGCGCCGCCGGCGCCGGGCTCGACCCAGGCCAAGGCGGAACTGGCGGAGGTCAAACGCATCCAGGCCGCGGCGACGTCCGCGCGGATGGCGGCGGCGGCCTGGGATGACGGACATGAAGATGAGTCGGCTTTTCTGGAGGTGATGGGCGCGAAAGGAAAATCGCTGCCTGCCACGGCGCAGATGATTCATGCGCTGGTCAAAAGCGAAGCGCCCGCTTCGTCGGCGGCGAAGAAGGCGTTCCAGCGCGACCGGCCCTGGATCGCCGATGCGTCGATCAAGACCTGCACGCCCCATGCGACAGGCATGCCGTCGTCATCCTATCCCAGCGGCCATGCCTCGTTCGGCTACGCGGCGGCGGTGGTGCTGGCGTCGCTGATGCCCGCAAAGGCCAAGGCGATTCAGGCGCGCGCCGACGATTTCGCGGAAAGCCGCATCGTGTGCGGCTATCATTTCCGCAGCGATCTTGTTGCAGGCAAGGCGGTGGGCGTACTGGTTGCGAAGGAACTGATGCGCACGCCGGGCTTCCAGCCCTATTACCAGGCCGCGCAGGCCGAACTGAAAGCGGCTGGCCTGACGCAATAGCTCAAGTGCGGCAGCAAGAAGCTCTGGTTCAGCCAAGCACTAGCTTTCTGCCCCCGCGCGGCGAAGCTGCTGGCGGGGGAAGATGTCCGCTGCGCGCGAGCGCGTAGCGGACAGATGGGGAAAACAAAAAACTACTGCCCGACCGGGCCGAAATTCTGCGTCAGATAGGCCACGACCTTGTCGAAGTCGGAGTCCTTCACCTGGGCGCCGTTGGAGATCATCTGGCTGACCGTCTCGGCCCACTGCTCAGACGTCTTGTGCTGCGCCGTCACCTGGGCGCCCACATGGCAGGCGGTGCAGGCGGTCGCGACGACATCATGCATCTCGCCCGGGGGAAATTCGTCGGCGCTCGCAGCGGTCGAGACAACAACTCCGCCGAACAGCATGGCGGCGATCAATACGCGTTTCATGAAAGTCCTGCTCCGTCCGTTCCGGCCAAGGGCCACATCAACCAGGCCCGTTAACCAGCGCGCCTCCAATACAATAATCTCATTCGGTGAACAGCCTGTCACGTATTTTATGGGCCTTGCCCGCCGACATTTCTGGCGGCTTTATCAAGAAAAAAACATAATCCTTCCCAAAGGGCGGACTGACGATGGTGAACAAATATTCACGCCGGGGCGTGTGCGCGACCGGCGCGGCGGCGCTGCTGGCGGGAACCTCGGCAGGCCGGGCGCCGGCCGCTCCACTGACGCCCTACCCGACCCAGCCCTATGACACCGCCAATGGCGAGTGGAAAACCTATGGCGGCAATCTGTCGAGCTGGCGTTATTCTGCGCTGGACCAGATCAATGCGGAGAATTTGGGCAAGCTGCGGCCGGCCTGGACGTTCCGGCCCGACAATCTGGGGCCCGCGCCCGATCCCAACCTGCAATCCACGCCGCTGATGGTGAAGGGCAGGCTTTATCTCACCGCCGGTTCGCGCCGCGCCGCCGTGTGCCTGGATGCCACGACCGGCGAGATGATCTGGAAATACAATCTCGACGAGGGCGTGCGGGGCCGGAACGCGGCACGGCCCGGTTCGGGGCGCGGCCTGTCCTATTGGACTGATGGTGTGACGGATCACATTATCTTCGTGACGCCCGGCTATCGGATGATCTGCCTGGATGCGCACAGCGGCCAGCCTGTGCCGGGCTTCGGCACGGATGGCATTGTCGATCTGAAAAAGGAGATGGATCAGGACATCGATCTTGATGGCGCCCAGGTGGGGCACGACATCGGGCTCCATTCCACGCCGCTGGTGGTGGGCGATGTGGTGGTGGTGGGCGCGGCGCATCTGTCCGGCGTGTCGCCGCACAAGCGGCATGTGAAGGGCTATGTGCGCGGTTACGATGCGCGCACCGGCAAGCGGCTATGGATATTCCATACCATCCCGAAGAAGGGCGAGTTCGGCTATGAGACCTGGCTGAACGGCTCGGCGGAATACACCGGCAATACCGGCAACTGGTGCCAAAACAGCGCCGATCCCGAACTGGGCCTGGTCTTTATCGGCGTGGAGATGCCGACCGGCGACTGGTATGGTGGTGAGCGGCCGGGCGATGGATTGTTCGGCGAAAGCATCGTGGCGCTGGATGTGCGCACCGGCGAGCGGCGCTGGCACTATCAGACGGTGCATCACGGCCTGCAGGATCGTGACATTCCCTGTGCGCCGATCATCTGCGACATCACGGTGGGTGGAAAGGCAATCAAGGCGCTGGCGCAGCCGACCAAGCAGGCCTGGCTCTATGTGCTGGACCGCACCAACGGCAAGCCGGTCTGGCCGATCCCGGAACGGCCCGTGCCAAAAGGCGATGTGCCGGGCGAATGGTATCCCAAAACACAGCCCTTCGTGACCAAACCGCCGCCTTTCGACCGGCAGGGCATCGAGATCGACGACCTGATTGATTTCACGCCGGAACTGCGCAAGGAGGCGGAGGCGCTGGTGGCGAATTTCCGCATCGGGCCGCTGTTCACCTTGCCTGCCGCGAGCAAATGGCCCCGCCCGCTGGGCACGATCATGAACCCCAATGCCGATGGCGCGGGACAGTGGCCGGGCGGATCCTTCGATCCGCAAACCAACATCTTCTACATTTTCTCCAACATCTCCTATGCCGCGACCGGCGAGGTTCCCGCCGATCCGCGCGTGACGGATGCGAAGATGATGCTGGGCGTGGCGCGGCCTGCGGGCAGCGCGTCGCTGGCGCGGCCGCGCCTGACGGTGCGGGACATGCCGCTGATGAAGCCGCCTTACGGCCAGATCACCGCCATCGATCTCAACAAGGGCGAGATCGTCTGGCAGGTGCCGCATGGCGAGACGCCGGATGAGGTGCGCAACAGTCCCGCGCTGCGCGGCATGACCATTGCGCGCACCGGATCGCAGGGCAAGGTGGGCACGCTGATAACAAAGACGCTAGTGATCGCGGGCGACGGCACCGCGACCACCGGGCCGGACGGCAAGATGGGCGCGTGGCTGCGTGCCTATGACAAGGCGACCGGCAAGGAAGTGGGCGCGGTGCGGTTGCCGACGCGCGTCACGGGTTCGCCCATGACCTATGCCGTGAATGGCGATCAATATGTGGCGGTTGCGGTATCCGGTTTTGGCGAGCCGGGGCGGCTGGTGGCGTTCAAACTCTAGCCTTTCAGCGCCAGCACACCGTCGGCGACATACTGCACCGCCAGCGCCGCCAGCAGCACGCCCATCAACCTTTCGGTGACCGCCAGGCCGCGCTGGCCGAGCATCTTTTCCAGCAGGCCGGAGAGCAGGAACATTCCGAGCGTGAGGAGCAGGATCACCGCGATGACGATCAGCAGAAGCGTCAGTTGCAGCCAGCTTCCCGCTGCTCCGCCCGCCAGAAGGATACAGGCGGTGATCGCGCCCGGTCCCGCCATCAGCGGGATTGCGATGGGAAAGGCGGCGATGTTGGTGTCGGGGTCGTGACCGGCGTCGTCGCTGTGGCGGCGTTGCT
>JAFIHO010000103.1 GCA_017849395.1 Hyphomicrobiales bacterium | reverse complement strand
TTTGGGGTTTTACGCCTATTCGCATTTGGCTTGCAATAGTGGGTAGCGTCCATCGCACCAGCCGGGCGTAAATTGGGGCCTCCAGATATTTACACTGACAACAATTTAGGTGTGCGTCAATCTGGACGTTATGTTGGCGGGGCAGCTTGCCCCGCGACAACTGCCCGCTGCGTGTTCCTCCAATCCGCGCTTGGCCCCCTTCCGTCAAAATGGTTGTCTGCCGCTGCGTCCGCCTACGGTGCGATAGCCACTCCGCGACGGGCGCAATCGAAATTCAACGCCGTTACTCCAAGGTCGTGCGCGGACATGAAAATCCTGCCGCCCGTCTCGGTCGAAGCCCGCCGCCTGCTGCCAAGCCCCTGGGACATGTTGGCGGCCGTGCTGGTGCTTGGTTTCATCGTGCTCTTTGCCGATATCAGCCGCAGCCTGGTCCAGCCTTTATCCAACATCACCGGCCATGAATTGAGCCTGAATCCGGCCTACCTGCCCGGCTATGCCGCCCGCACCGGCCTGCGCATGCTGATCGCATTGTGGGTGTCGCTGGCTTTTACCTTCACCTATGCCACCTGGGCCGCCAAAAGCCCCCGGGCCGGCACCCTGCTGGTACCGCTGCTGGACATCCTGCAATCGGTGCCGATCCTGGGCTTCATCTCGGTGACGGTGGTGTGGTTCCTGTCCCTGTCGCCGGGGCGCATTTTCGGCGCCGAACTGGCCGCCGTCTTCGCCATCTTTACCAGCCAAGCCTGGAACATGGCCTTCAGCTTCTACCAGTCGTTGCGCACCGTGCCGGAGGAACTGACCGAAGCGGGCCGCATGTTTGGTCTCAATGCCTGGGCGCGATTCTGGCGCATCGAGGCACCTTTCGCCATGCCGCCCCTGGTGTGGAATATGATGATGAGCATGTCGGGAGGGTGGTTCTTCGTCACTCTGTCGGAGGCGATCAGCGTAGGCAACACGACCATCGCCCTGCCCGGCATCGGCAGCTATATCGCGGTGGCCATCGCCGCGCGTGACCTGACCGCTATTCTTTACGCCATCGGGGCGATGCTGGTGGTGATCTTGATCTATGACCAGCTGCTGTTCCGGCCGCTGGTGGCCTGGGCCGACCGTTTCCGGATCGACAATGAACAGGCCGAGGCCCCGCCCCAGTCCTCGGTGCTCACCATGCTGAAACGGTCCAAGCTGATCGACTGGCTGACCGGCCCGTTCGAGGCAGCCATTCGTTGGAGCTATCACTGGCAGCCGCCTCAGTTCGGGCGCATCGCGGCGCACGAATATGACGACCGTATCGCCAACATCATTTGGTACATCCTCCTGGGGCTGATCGGTTCCTATGGCCTGTTCCGAGTCTGGGCCTTTGCTCATGCCAATCTGACCTGGGGCGATCTGGCGATGGCGTTCGGCCTGGGCCTCATCACCATGATGCGAGTGATCGTGTTGATCGCGCTGGCCAGCCTCGTCTGGACCCCGATCGGCGTCTATATCGGCCTGCGCCCTCGTCTGTCGCGCATCGTGCAGCCTGTGGCGCAGTTCCTGGCCGCCTTCCCGGCCAACATCCTGTTTCCCATTGCTGTCTCGCTGATCGTGCTGTGGGGACTGAACGCCGATATCTGGTTGTCGCCGCTGATGGTGCTGGGCACCCAATGGTACATCCTGTTTAATGTAATCGCCGGAGCCAGCGCCATGCCGCGCGAACTGCGCGACGCCGCGGACAATCTGGGCATCTCCGGCTGGCTGTGGTGGAAGAAGGTCGCCCTGCCAGCCGTGTTCCCCTACTACGTCACCGGGGCCACCACCGCGTCCGGCGGCTCCTGGAACGCGACCATCGTGGCGGACGTGGAAAGCTGGGTGAACGATACGCTGCATGCCCATGCACTTGGCGCCTATATCGCCGAAGCAACTGTGAAAGGCAATTTTCGCCATGTGGTGCTGGGTATCGCTATGATGAGCTTCTTTGTGGTGGTGATGAACCGCATCTTCTGGCGGCCTCTGTACTGGTATGCTGAACGCAAATATCGTCTGACCTGATTTTGGGTCATACTGCTGGACGGAAGTATGCCTGACACTGTCCCCGACGATGCTTCAGTGGACCGACCATGACAGAAACGAGCCTCCTCGAAGTCACCCATGTACGCCGCACCTTCCCGCGCGGCGGCGGCGAGGAACTGCTGGTCCTG
The DNA here is from genome assembly GCA_017849395.1 of Hyphomicrobiales bacterium. Classification (GTDB taxonomy): domain Bacteria; phylum Pseudomonadota; class Alphaproteobacteria; order Micropepsales; family Micropepsaceae; genus Rhizomicrobium. Next base: position 2,592 of record JAFIHO010000103.1, on the reverse strand, counting down.
GACGATGTGAACCTGTCCTTGAAACAGGGCGAGATCGTGGGCCTGCTAGGCCGTTCCGGCTCCGGCAAATCCACATTGTTGCGGCTGATCGCCGGTCTGGCGCGGCCGCAAGGCGGCAGTCTCACCTATATGGGAGCGCCCATCGAGGGGCCGGCCCTGGGCGTCGCCATGGTTTTTCAGAGCTTTGCGCTGTTTCCATGGCTTACCGTCCTGGAGAATGTTCAGCTCGGACTGGAGGCACAGGGTTTGCCGCCGCAGGAAATCCGCACCCGTGCCTTGGCCGCCATCGATCTGATCGGACTGGACGGCTATGAAAGTGCCTATCCGCGCGAACTTTCCGGCGGCATGCGCCAGCGTGTCGGCTTCGCCCGCGCCGTGGTGGTGCATCCCAACATCCTGCTGATGGACGAACCCTTCAGCGCGCTGGACGTGCTGACGGCGGAAAATTTGCGCACCGACCTCGTCGAACTGTGGGGCAACGGCAAGCTGCCGATCAAGAGCATCATCCTGGTCACCCATAATATCGAGGAAGCGGTCCTAATGTGCGACCGGGTGCTGCTGTTCTCGTCCAATCCGGGCCGCGTCAGTTCGGAAATCAGGATCGACCTGCCCCAGCCGCGCGACCGTACCAGCCCGCAATTCGAAAGCTATGTAGACCAGATTTATGTCGAGATGACCGCGCGGCGGATCGAGCGCATGCAGCGCCAAGCGGCGGCGGGCACGGGCCTGGATACGGCCCTGAATCATGTTTCGCCCAACCAGATTTCCGGCCTTATCGAGGCGCTGGCCGCACCTCCCTATGAAGGCAAGGCTGATCTGCCCGACATTGCCTATGAGCAGGAGCTAGAGGTGGACGAATTGTTCCCGGTGGCGGAAGCGATGCAGATGCTGCGGCTGGCGGAAGTGGAAGGTGGCGACATCAAGTTGACCCATATGGGGAAACGGTTTGCTGATTCGGAATTGAACGAACGCAAGGAGATATTCTCCCGCGCGCTGATGAGCCATGTGCCCATTGCCGCTCATATCCGCCGGGTTCTGGACGAGCGCGCCAGCCATTCGGCGCCCAAGACCCGCTTCTTGGATGAGCTGGAAGATCGCATGGCCGAGGACGCGGCGGAGGAAACGCTGAAGACCGTTGTGAGTTGGGCGCGATTTGCGGAGTTGTTCTCGTATGACGACGACGCCGCCATGTTCAGCCTGGAAAATCCGACCTAGGCCGGTTTCGGCTTCACCGCGTCCGCCACCATTTTCGCGCGCCCCCGCGCATCTTCGACTTGCGCGCCACGCGCCAGCGCCACGCCCATGCGGCGCCTGGTGAAGGATTGCGGCTTGCCGAACAGGCGCAATTCGCTGTCGGGCACGCGCAAGGCTTCCGCCACGCCTTCGAAACGCAGCGCACCCGCATCCATCCCGCCATAGATCACCGCGGATGCGCCCGGCGCGGCCAGTGCGGCGGACACCGGCAGGCCCAGGATTGCGCGCGCATGTAGCGCGAATTCGCTTTGCATCTGCGACACCAGCGTCACCAGCCCCGTGTCGTGCGGACGCGGCGACACTTCTGAGAACCAGACATCGTCGTCCTTCACGAACAATTCGACACCGAAAATACCGAAGCCGCCCAGCGCACCGGTTACCTTGGCTGCCATGTCGCGTGCCTTGCCGCGCGCCGCCGCGCTCATGGCTTGCGGCTGCCAGGATTCCACGTAATCGCCCGCCACCTGCACATGCCCGATGGGTTCGCAGAAATGGGTGCCGTCCGCCGCGCGCACGGTAAGCTGGGTGATCTCGAAATCGAATTTCACTTCGCCTTCCAGGATCACCCGTGCCTCGCGCACCCGGCCCGCTTCCAGTGCTTTTTCCCAGGCCGGCGCGACGTCGTCCGTGGACATCAATCGGCTCTGGCCCTTGCCGGAGGAGGACATCACCGGCTTCACGAAGCTGGGGAAGCCGATGCACGCTGCCGCGTCCTGCAATTCCGCCAGCGAAGATGCGAACGCATATGGCGAGGTTGGCAGACCAAGTTCCTCAGCCGCCAGCCGCCGGATGCGTTCGCGGTTCATGGTGATGTGCGCGGCGCGGGCGGTGGGGATGACGGTGGAGAGGCCATCCGCCTCGATCCGCACCAACTCATCGGTGGCCAGCGCCTCGATCTCCGGCACGATCAGATGCGGCCGCTCGCGCTCAACCAGGGCGCGCAACGCCTTCGCATCCGTCATGTCGATCACATGCGCGCGGTGCGCGACTTGGCTAGCAGGGGCGTCGGCATAGCGGTCGACCGCGATGGTCTCCACCCCCAGCCGCTGCAGTTCGATGACCACTTCCTTACCCAGTTCGCCCGAACCCAGCAGCATCACCTTTACGGCGGCGGGCGACAGCGGCGTGCCAAGGATCAAGAGCCGTCTCCATAGAGTTTTTCGAAAGCGGCGATCTGCACATCGCGCGCGGGCTGGCCGGGATGGGTGGCGGCATCGTCATGCATCAGCGCGCCGGGCATCGCGCGATCCGTCCAGATATGGATGGCGGGCACCACCCAGGAGGGATCGTCCAGCGTGCCCGCCGCCAGCGTGACGATGGGAAACGCCTGTGGTTCGT
>JAFIHO010000102.1 GCA_017849395.1 Hyphomicrobiales bacterium | reverse complement strand
TGGAAATCTTCCGCGCCGATCTCATCCGCACCATGAGCCTCTTGGGCGCGACATCGATCTCCCAGCTCAACGCCTCCTTCGTGCGTACCAGGCCTGGGTTCGCGGTGCACTGACGGTCTATCCAGGCCTTGTCATTCCCGCGAGTTCATAGCGGCAGCGTATGAACGGGATCCAACTTCTGCGCCTGCGCTCATGGATGGCCGGGCCAAGCCCGGCCACAAAAAAACAGCGGCGCATCGCTGCGCCGCCCAGTCCCCCCTGCGATCTTCTTCTTTTCCGTTCTTCTTCTTGTGTCTCAAATCCTGAATCGCGCGATCCACCCCATATCGTCGCAGAAATACATATAGTCCCCCACCAGCTTGGCGCAGTGGATCACCGGCGAGTCGTTGGGCAACTGCACCCGCTCGAAGATATTGCCGGTCTTCGCATCGTGATGGAAAAACGCGTTCAGGTTGGAATCCGAAGACCAGATGGTCGAACGGTCCTTGCCCCAGCTCATGCCATGCGTGCGGTTGCCCGGCACCGGCCAGGTGGATTTCACCTTCCATGTATTCTTGTTGATGGTGAAAATCTGCCGCGCGGGCGGGCAGGCATAGATCAGGTAATCGCCATCCAGAATGATGGCATGCGCGCCCGTGCCGCCCGAACCTTCCTGCGCGTCATTGGGCAAGCGTCCGGGCTTCAGGCCCTTGCCGGTATTGTTGCCGACATTGTTGGCCTGGGCCGGGCCGATGCCGCGCGGCTTGTCTGGCCATGCCGGCTTCAGCGGCGAGGAGCGTCCCGGCGGATCATCCTCCCGCTCGTAAATGCGGCCCGCGCCAGGCGTGACGAATTTCTCGATCGTCTTGCCGGTCCTGATATCGCAATGGACGATGATGCTGTTGTGGGTCGATGTGATCCACATCGTGTCGCCATCCACGCAAAGCCCGCTCGGCCCCACGACATCGGCCTGGAATTCGCGGATGGTCGAACCATCCTTCAGATTGATCAGCGTGATCCAGTGCCCCGCGCCCTGGTCCAGCACCCACATCTCGTTCGGATTGTCCGTGGTCGCCAGACCGTTCGGCTGACCATGCTTGGTCTTGTACAGAATCTCGATCTTGTTCGCGTTGCGCGTCTTGATCGAAGCCCAGGCGGGCAGGCAGGCCGGATGAGCGACCTGCGCCTGCGCAGGCAGCGCGGCAGCGGGCGCGGCCGCCGCTAGGGTCAGGAAATTGCGGCGTTTCAGCATGTCCGCACTCACGCGAAGTCGATGCGGAAAATCCAGCCCGCATGCGGACTGTCGCCGTTGGGCCAGCCCGGATGGATGCCCGCGTCGCAACTGACCAGCGCGCCATTGTGCCATTCCAGCCCGTGCGGATCGGCCGATCCCGGCGCGAAGCCGCAGGTCATCAGCACCTGTCCGGTCTTGCCGTCATACTTCACCAGCCCCGGAATGCCGCGATTGTAACGCGTGCTGTCATTGCCCGTGACCATCCAGATATTGCCATCGCCATCGAAGGTCATGTCATGCCAGCGCGACTGTTCCGGGGTGATGTAGATCGGAATCGCGGCATCGGGAATCCAGGTCTTGGGATCGACCCGCAGCATCAGGCGCGGCCGATTGGCGACGATCCACAGCTTGCCGTTATGCCACTGCGCGCCATGACTGCCGCCGCCATCCTGGCCGGGCAGGTTCAAGGGAATCTGCCGATGGCTGATCTCCTTGCCGTTCATGTCCACCTGGAACACGCCCTGGGGCGGCTGATTGGCCATCATCCACACACAGCCATTGCCATAGGCCATGCCGGAGGTGTTGCGCGAATTGGTCTGCACCGTCTTCAGCAGCTTGCCGTTCCAGTCCACCAGCCAGGCGGCTTCGTGCAGGTCGCTAGGCTCAGGCACGCCATAGCGCTTGGCGGAATCGCCGGACAGTTTCTGCTGGCCCAGCCACAATCCTTCCGGCGCCACTGCCAGCGCGTTGACATAGCCCGGTGGCGACTTGAACAGCCGCGTGGTCTTGACCATGCGATGCGGAATCTCGCGCTTGGGCGAAACATTGGTGACGGGCGGCGGCATGGGCTCGGGCTTCGGACCCGCCATGCCGGGGCGCGGCCCGGCCATGCCCGGACGCGGCCCGGCCATCTGGGCGTTCGCGGCGGTGGCCGCGGCGGCGGCCATCAGCCCGCCGGTCAGGAAATCGCGCTTGCGCAGATCGGCCATTTTCATCTCCCCGGCCTCGCCCTCTACGGGCAACGCCCTATCGTTGGCGGTTTTGCACGATGCTGTGCCAAATCCCGCCATATTTCAAAGCGGATTCGCGCGTCCTGCCGACTTTTTCTGAGGGTGCGCCGCAACATCCTGCCGCGCGGCACGCGTTACCAGCCGCGATCACCGAGATGCGCGCGATAGGCGTCGCCCGCCGCCGCCGCGATCTCCGAACCCAGACGATGGCCCAGCGTCTCTGCCGCGCGCAAAGGCTCGTCGCCCAGCGTCGTCACATCCTCGCGCCGCCAGCGCTGCTTGCCATCCGGCGTCAGCACTTCGCCCAGGAAGCGCAGGCTGGTTCCCTCCAGCGTCGCCAGCGCCGCGATGGGCGTGCGGCACGATCCGTCCAGCGCCGCCAGAAAGGCGCGTTCGGCGGCCGCCCGGATTTCCAATTCCCTGATGCTGATGCGCGCCAGCAAGGCCCGCGCCGTCGCATCGTCTTCGCGGCAGGTGATCGCCAGCGCGCCCTGGCAGGGCGCGGGCGGCATGTCGCGTGTTTCGATCACACCCGCCGCATGTTGCGTCAGGCCAAGCCGCGTCAGCCCCGCCATGGCCAGGAAGGTGGCGTCAAACAAACCTTCCGCGATACGCTTCAGCCGCGTCTCCACGCTGCCGCGCAGCGGCTTCACCACAAGATCGGGCCGCAGATGCAGCGCCTGTGCCTGCCGCCGCAGACTGGCGGTGCCCAGCACCGCGCCTTGCGGCAAATCATTCAGCCCGCGCGCCTTCAACGAGATGAATCCATCGCGCGGGTCCTCGCGTGACGGCACCGCCGCCAGCACGATGCCATCCGGCAGCCGTGTCGGCAGGTACTTCATCGAATGGATCGCCACAT
>JAFIHO010000101.1 GCA_017849395.1 Hyphomicrobiales bacterium | reverse complement strand
TACCGGGCTGGGGCAGGGAGTCCGCGGTGGGCGGATAGTCGCCGGGCTTTCGTACCTGTTGTGCCGCGACAGGACCTGCCAGGAACATCGCACCCGCCACCGCCACCGTCAGACATGCCATGCGTATTGTCATTGTTCGCGCCCTCCCATGATCGGTGCAACTCTGCGGCAAATCCGTATCCGTCACAATGGCCGCCCTTATCGTCTGAGCCGCGCTCTGCTAGGATGCGAACGCCGGTTCGCCGCCGGCCTTCTGTTTCCAAGTCCGCATACAAGAATTCCGGGGAAGCGATTCGCAAACAGAAAGGGTTGGCCGCCATGCTGCACAAGTCCCGTATTGGTTTTGGCGTTCTGCTTTGTACCGTAGCGTCCCTTGCCTTCCTCATTCCCGGCTGGCTGGAAAACTCCGCCGCCCAACCCGCCAGGGTCGCCATCGACGCCGACGATATCGGCGGAATGGTCACGGGCGCGAACGGCCCGGAAGCAGGCGTCTGGGTCATCGCAGAGACCAACGACCTCCCCACCCGGTTCATCCGTATCGTGGCGACGGACGATGCCGGACGCTATGTCATTCCCGATCTGCCTGCCGCGAACTACTCGGTCTGGGTGCGCGGCTATGGGCTGATCGATTCGTCCAAGACCCAATCGCGCCCTGGCCGCAATCTGGACCTGAAGGCAGTGGCCGCGCCCAACGCTGCTGCTGCGGCGAAGTATTATCCCGCGATCTATTGGTATTCGATGCTGAAGATACCGGCGAAAAGCGAGTTCCCCGGCACCGGCGCAAAACCTTCCGGCAACGGCATGGCGGCCAAGATGAAAAGCCAGGAACAATGGCTGGACATCGTGAAGACCGATGGCTGCTATACCTGCCATCAGTTGGGTGACGAGGCGACCCGCACCATTCCCGCATCGCTGGGCAAGTTCGATTCCGCCGCCGCGGCGTGGGAGCATCGCATCCAGGTCGGCCAGGCCGGCAACAACATGATCGGCTCCATCGGACGGCTGGACACCGAACGCGCCTTCCAATTGTTCGGCGACTGGACCGACCGCGTCGCGAAAGGCGAACTGCCTTTCGCCAGACCGCAACGTCCCCAGGGCCGCGAGCGCAATATCGTTGTCACCCTGTGGGACTGGGCGACGCCCAAGGCCTATCTGCATGACGAAGTCTCCACCGACCGGCGCAAGCCGACGGTGAATCCCTATGGCAAACTATATGGTTCGCCCGAGGAAAGCAGCGATTTCGTGCCGGTGCTCGATCCGGCGACCAACAGCAAAAGTCAGATCAAGGCGCTGGTGCGTGACAAGAACACGCCGACCAGCAAGGACAATGACATTCCCAATCCTTCACCCTATTGGGGTCGCGAGGCGATCTGGGACAGCCAGACCACCATCCACAATCCCATGTTCGACGCGAATGGATTGGTCTGGTTCACGACCCGTGTGCGCGCACCCGAGAACCAGGCATCCTTCTGCAAGAAGGGTTCGGGTCATCCCTCGGCCGAGATGTTCCCGCTGGAACGTTCGGGCCGCCAACTGGCGGTCTATGACCCCAAGAGCCAGAAATTCACCCCCATCGATACCTGTTACGGCACCCATCACCTGCAATTCGGCTATGACGCGAACGACACGTTATGGACCAGCGGCGGCGGCCCTGCGCTGGGATGGTTCAACACCAAGGCCTGGCTCGCCAATCATGACGAGGCGAAGGCGCAAGGCTGGACCGCGCTGGTACTGGACACCAATGGCAATGGCAAGCGCGATTCCTCCTATACCGAGCCGGATCAACCGGTCGATCCGACAAAGGATCATCGCGTCGCCGCCGGATATTATGGCGTATCGCCCAATCCGGCGGATGGCTCCATCTGGGGATCGTCGGTCGGTTTCCCCGGCGCGATCGTGCGTGTGGTGCCCGGTCCGAATCCGCCCGTCACCGCCATCACGGAAATTTTCGAGCCGCCGCTGGATGACCCGAAAGCCAAGGTTCATGGTTATTCGCCGCGCGGCATGGACATAGACAGCAATGGCGTGGTGTGGGCCTCGCTGGCCAGCGGCCATTTCGGCAGCTTCGACCGCCGCAAATGCAAAGGTCCGCTCAACGGGCCGCAGGCGACAGGAAAACATTGTCCCGAAGGCTGGACACTCTACGCTTTCCCCGGCCCGCAGTTCCGTGATGTGAAGGCGTCCGGCAGTGCCGAGGCCAGCTATTATTCCTGGGTCGATCAGCATGATACATTCGGCCTGGGCCGCAACATCCCCATCGCCACCGGCAATGCGTCGGATGCGTTGTTCGCGCTGAAGGATGGTCAGTTCGTCACTCTGCGCGTGCCCTATCCGATGGGATTCTATGCCAAGGGATTGGACGGACGCATCGACGACGCCCAGGCAGGATGGAAAGGGCGCGGGCTATGGTCCACCTATGCCACCCGCACGCCTTTCCATATGGAAGGCGGCAAGGGTCAGACCAGCAAGGTCGTGAAGTTCCAGCTTCGCCCTGATCCGTTGGCGCACTGAGGCGCGCGTTCATCCTTCGCTAACCATGACGAAGCGGCGACGCCGTCCGTCCGTGCGGGTGGCCAGTCGTTAACAGGAAATTGAACGATTGCCGTTACTTCGGCTCTATCAGGGGCCGGAACGGATGATTGCCAGTTTTGCGCTGTTCGCCATCGACGCGGTGCTGCTTCTGGCGGCGTGGCCGCTGACAGTCTGGTTCGCCTGTAGCGATTCCTGTCCCCAGTCCGTCTGGTTCCAGGCGCTGGCGCTGTCCGGCTTTCATCTCGCTTTTCTGTATGCGCTCGGTCTCTACCGCCGCGAAAGTCTCTCCGATACCAGCGCCGCCCTCAGCCGTATTCCGCTGGTCGTCGGCATTGCATTGGCAGCAGGAGGCATAGCGGGCGCGGTGCTGGGGTGGCCGCTGCCGCCTCCGCTCATCATCGCGGCTGCCGCCCACTGCGGCATCTGCGCCCTGATCGCACGGCTGGTATTCCGGCTGTTGCGCCGTCGCGACATTTTTCGTCCGCGCTTGCTTGTGATCGGCGCGGGACCCCGCGCCTGGGACCTGATGTGGGTGCTGCGCAGCCAGGGGCGCAATCTGCATTACGATGTGACCTTCGTGCATGAGGACAGTTTCGGCCCTGTCGATCCGCGCCTGGCGGAAGATACGTCCAACCGCATCGTCACGTCACACGGCAATCTTCTGGCCATCGCCGATGAGGTGGATGCCGACCAGATCGTGGTCGCGCCCGACGAGCGGCGGGGCATGGCGCTGGAATCCCTCATCACCTGCCGCACCGCAGGCTACCCCGTGTACCAGTATATGAGCTTCCTGGAAAAAGAAGTCGGCCGCATCGACATCAAGCGTCCGGACCTCAACTGGGTGCTTTATTCGGAGGGGTTCAACAATGGCCCCCTGACCCTTGCATTGAAGCGCGGCTTCGACCTATTGGGCAGCCTGTTCATCCTGGCCTGCTGTTTCTGCTTGCTGCTGCCCGCCATGCTGGCGGTGTGGCTTTGCGACCGCGGGCCAATCTTCTATCGCCAGGAACGCGTCACGCTGGGCGGGCGGCGCTTCAATATCCTCAAACTGCGCACCATGCGCGTCGATGCCGAAAAGAACGGCGCGGTCTGGGCAGCGGCAAAGGATTCCCGCATAACGCCCATCGGCGGTTTCCTGCGCCGCACGCGGCTCGATGAACTGCCCCAGCTCATCAACGTGCTGAAGGGCGACATGTCGCTGGTGGGCCCGCGCCCCGAACGCCCGGAATTCATCGCGGAGCTGGCGAAACAATTGCCGCTCTACCAGGAACGCCATGCGGTGAAGGCTGGCCTCACCGGCTGGGCACAGATCAATTACCCCTATGGCGCGTCGCTGGATGATGCCCGTTCCAAGCTGAGCTTCGATCTTTACTATGTGAAGAAGTGCAGCCTGCTGTTCGACCTAATGATCATGCTGCAGACCCTGCGGGTCGTGATCTGGTCCGGCGCAGCAGGTGCGCGGTGAATTGACCGGCCTGTAAAGCCCCGTCAAACTACTCTCATAATATCGGGGGTATCACGGTCATGAGCACCGGCACGCACCGCATCGCCATCGATGTCGGCGGCACATTCACCGATCTGGTGGTCTCGCGTTCCGACGGTTCGGCCCGCACCCTCAAATTGCTGTCGACGCCGGACGATTACAGCCGCGCCATCACCGATGGACTGGCGTCGCTTTTCCGCGACGGCGATATCGACCCGAATTCCACCAGCAGCCTGGTGCACGCTTTCACCGTCGCGACCAATGCCCTGCTCACCGGCAATGGCGCCAAGGTGGCGCTCATCACCACGCGCGGCTTCCGTGATGTGCTGGAAATCGCGCGCCTGCGCATGCCGCAGCTTTATAAGATGGACTGGGATAAGCCGCGTCCGCTGGTGCCTCGTCGCCTTCGCTTTGAAGTCAGCGAACGGATGGGCGCAAATGGCGAGATCGTGCAACCGCTCGATCCTGCCAGTGTGGTCGCGGCGCTCGACCGGATGCAGCAGCAAGGCGTGGATTCCGTGGCGGTGTGTCTCCTGCACGCCTATGCCAATCCGGTACATGAGCGCGCGGTGGTGGACCTGATCCGCCGCCACGCGCCGTATCTTTCTATTTCCGCCTCGCACCAGGTGCTGCCTGAAATCCGGGAATATGAGCGCACCAGCACCACCGTCGTAAACGCCTTTGTGAAGCCGGTGGTGGACAGCTATCTCGCCTCTGTCGAACGCGGCGTGAAGGGATTGGGCGTGGACGCGCCGCTGATGGTGATGCAATCCTCTGGCGGCATCGCCCGCGCGGATTCGGCGCGCGCCTTTCCAGCCTGGTGCATCGAATCCGGTCCCGCCGCCGGAGCCATCGGCGCGGCGGCGCTGGGCGAGATGCTGGGCGAACGGAATATCATCGCTTTCGACATGGGCGGCACCACTGCCAAGGCCTGCCTGATCGAAGGTGGCGAACCACGCCTGACCGACGAGATGGAAGTGGGTGCGGGCCTGAACATAGGCTCGCGTCTCCTGGGCGGCGGCGGCTATCTGGTGCGCTCGCCCACGATTGATCTTGCGGAAATCGGCGCGGGCGGCGGCTCCATCGCCTGGATCGACCGCGGCGGCGCGCTGCGGGTGGGACCGCAAAGCGCGGGCGCGATGCCAGGGCCTGCCTGTTATGCGCGCGGCGGCACGCTCCCCACCGTGACCGATGCGAATGTGATTCTCGGCTTCCTCAATCCGTCACATCTGCTGGATGGCGACATGCCCATCGACGCGGAAGCGGCGCGCACCGCCATCCGTACACATATTGCCGAACCTTTGGGACTGACGCTGGATCAGGCCGCGCATGGTATCCATGCGGTCGCAAACGCGGCCATGACACGCGCCATCCAGGCGGTGTCCAGCGAGATCGGGCGCAGTCCGCGTGATTTCGCGATGGTGGCGTTCGGTGGCAATGGCGCTGTGCATGGCGCGACCCTGGCCGCCCATGCTGGTATTTCCGATATCATCATCCCGCCTGCGTCGGGCGTGTTCAGCGCGCTGGGTCTTTTGTTCGCGCGTATCCAGCACCGGCTGGTGTCGGTCTATTGGCAGGATGTGGACCGGATCGACTGCGCCGCGTTGAACAAAAGAGCCGACAAACTGTTCGGCGAAGCTGCCGCGATGATGGCGGCAGAGGGGCTGGCGTCATCGGCCATCGACCTGCACCTGACTCTGGACCTGCGCTATGCACGCCAGAGCTCTGAGATTCCCGTTCCCGTCACACAGCGTCCTGTCACACCTACGATGCTGGCAGATGCGGTAGAACAATTCCATCAAGAGCATGACCGCACCTATGGCTATTGCAGCCGGAGCGAGAAGGTGCAGGTCGTCAATCTGCGCCTGCGCGCGCGTGGGCTCGACCGGCAGGAGCGGCTGCCATCACCCAATGCGCTGCGAACAGGCAAGGCCGCCACCGCCCGCACCACGGAACGGCGCGTCTATTTCGGTGACAAGGGCTGGATCACCACGCCCGTCATCCGGCGCGGCGATCTCGGCGACATTGCTTCCGCCGGGCCGCTGATCGTGGAAGAATATGACACCACCATCGTCGTTCCGCCCGATGCGACGGCGCGCAGCATCGCCGGAACTGTTCGCATCCGCCTGAATGGGGCAGGATAGTTCCATGGCCAGCGATCCGATCCGTCTGGAACTGATGAAGAATGCCTTCGCCGCCATCGCCGACGAGATGGCGGGGAAGGGGGTGCGCACCGCGCGCTCCGCCGTCAGCAAGGAGGCCAAGGATTTGTCTACCGGCCTGCTCGATCCGCAAGGCAATCTGGTGGCGCAGGGACTGTGCCTGCCCGTGCACATGGGTTCCTTTCCGCCCACCCTGGCGACGGTGCTGCGCAAATTCGGCAACCAGATGCAACCCGGCGATGTCTATGCCCTGAACGATCCCTATGACGGCAGCGGGCTGCATCTGCCCGACATCTTCATCTTCAAGCCTATCTTCCACGGCGGACGGCTGCTGGCCTTCGCCGCCGCCATCGGGCATCAGACCGATATCGGCGGCCGGGTGGCGGGCGGCAATGCCTGCGACAACACCGAGATCTATCAGGAAGGCCTTCGTATTCCGCCGCTGCGGGTGGTGGAGCAGGGCCGCCCGGTCGATGCTTTCTTCGATATTCTCAAACTGAATGTGCGTGTGCCCGATACCGTGATCGGCGACGTTAACGCCACTATCGCGGCCTGCCTGCGCGGCGAACGCGCGCTTATGGCACTCGCCGACAAGCATGGCGCGGACACCATCGCCGCCGACATGGCGCAGTTGCTGGACTATTCCGAGGCGCTGACCCGCGCCGAGTTCGCCGCCTTCCCGGACGGGTCCTGGTCCTTCGAAGATTATCTGGACGATGACGGTTTCAGCGATGATCCCATCCGTATCGTCGCCAAAGTCATCAAAAAAGGCACTGATATCACGGTAGATTTCACCGGGACCTCGCGGCAGGTGAAGGGCTCGATCAATTTGCCAATCGCCATGACGCAGTCCTGTGTTTACGCCTGCTTACGCTCCGTGATCGATCCCAACATTCCCACCACCTCCGGTTTCATGCGTCCGATCACGGTAATCGCGGAGCCGGGCTCCATCGTCGATCCGGTATCGCCCGCGCCGGTGGCGGCGCGCGGTCTCACATCCATGCGCGTCACCGAGGCGATCTGGGGCGCGCTGGCGCGCATGTTGCCGGATAAAGTGTTCGCCTGTGGCGCGCAGGGCGATTTTGGCGTCACCATCGCGGGCTATGAAGGCAAACGGCCCTTCGTGCTGCTGGAATTCCTGTTTGGCACCTGGGGCGGGCGTCCGGACAAGGACGCGATCGATGCGCTGTCTTCGCTGGCAGTGAATTATTCCAACACCCCGGTCGAAGTGGTGGAGCGTGAACAGCCCCTGCGGATCGAGGAGTATGGCTTCCGCCAGGATTCCTGCGGCGCGGGCCGGTATCGCGGCGGGCTGGGGTTGGTGCGCGAATATCGCCTGACCGGCGTGGAGGAAGCGGTGCTGCAGGTCCGCAGCGACCGCCAGAAATTCCGGCCCTATGGTCTCAATGGCGGCGGGCCCGGCGCCAACGCAGGCAATTATCTGCGCGAGGATGGCGGCAGGACTGCACTGCCGGGCAAATTCATGCGCACCTTCCGGCGCGGCGAATCCTATCGCGCCGAACTGGCGGGCGGCGGCGGCTGGGGCGATGCTTTCGCCCGCCCGCCTGAACTGGTGCTGCAGGACGTGATCGACGAGAAAATTTCGGCCGTCAGCGCCGCGCGTGACTATGGCGTGGCCGTCACACCGGACGGCGCGCTGGACATGGCGGCGACTGAGCGTTTGCGGGCAGGCCGCCGCGCCGCCGAATGAGTGCGCGCCTGTTGTCCATACAGACCGGTCGCATCGCGCCGCTGGGGCCCGACCGCGTACCCAGCGGGTTCGTGAAACACGATATAAAAGGCAGCGTGGGGGTGCGTCCGCTCGGCCTGGATGGTGATGAGCAAGCCGATCTCTCGGTGCATGGCGGTCCCGACAAGGCGGTCTATGGCTATGCCGCCGCGCACTATCTCGTCTGGCGCGCCGAATTGCCTGCCCATTCGGCGCGGCTTATGCCGGGCGCGTTCGGCGAGAATCTCACCATCGACGGCATGGACGAAGACGCGATCTGTGTCGGTGACATTCATGCCATCGGCACGGCGCGGCTTCAGGTATGCCAGCCGCGCCAGCCCTGCTTCAAACTGGGCCTGTATTTCAACGATGCGCGTCTGCCCAAGGCACTGGTGCGCAGCGGCCGCGCCGGCTGGTATTACCGGGTGGTCGAACCGGGCACGATCCGGCCCGGCGACAGCGTAACCCTGCATGACCGCCCGCATCCGGATTTTGCTTTCGCCCGCCTGATCCGGATCGTGAATTTCGGCGGTGCGACGGAAGATGAACTGACGCGTCTCGCAGCCATGCCAGGCCTGGCCGTCAAATGGCGCGAACGTGCGAAAGCCGCTTTGAACGAATTGCGCGCCGGCTGAAAGGGAACCACGCTCCGCCATCCGGTTGCCGGGCGGCATCCGCGGGACGGTTGAGCACGCCCATGGCGCCCGCCCCTGTCGCGGCGGTATGATGGCGCCTGCGAACCGGGGATCATCCCATGCGCCGAATTATTTCCGTCGCCCTTGTCCTTGCCGCGCCGGTTGCCGTCCTCGCCGCCACGCCGGAAGCGGAATGGAAGGCCTCCATCGCGGAGCAGAATTTCGCCTATGCGCAGCGGCCCCATGCGATGCTGAAAATTCAGGACTCCGCCTATATCGGCGAAGGCCAGACGGCTGTGCTGCAGGGCCGTCCGGGCCAGCCCGGCAGTTGGAAATGGAGCAGCGATTCAAAAGCCGTGGGCCCGCTGCGCGTATCGCTGCGCGGCGGCAAGTTGGCTGTTACGCTTAACGGCAAGCCTGTCGAGCCTGCGCAGATCGGCAACAGCATCGCGGTGGACAAGGATGTCGATGTCGCCGGTCAGCCCACACAAGTCGGAGCCAACATCCAGGGCTGGCGCATCTTCGTCTACAACCAGCAGAACCCGGACGCGAAAAACTTCAAGGGCGTATCCTATTATCCTTACGATCCCGCCTTTGTGATAAGGGCGCGTTTCGTGCCGGACATGAAACTGCCGCCCCGCATATTCCGCACCTCGCGCGGCACCGACAAGCAATTCTATCATGCGGGCGATGCGGTGTTCACCCTGAAGGGCAAGAACATCACCCTGCCTTTCTATGCGGGCAGCAACAATCCGAAAGAGATAGAAGACATCTCCGCCTTCTTCACCGATGAATTGACCGGCGAAGGCGCCTACGCTGCCGGGCGTTATGTCGACGTCGCGGGCTTCGGAAAATTCCCGGCTGCCAGCATCACCATCGACTTCAACTATGCCTACAACCCCAATTGCGCGCGCTCGCCGCACTATACCTGCCCGCTGGCGACCGATGCGATCTCGCTTGCGGTGCGCGCGGGAGAGCGCGACCCTCACGCCCATTAACGACTTACCGGCGAACTCAGACGACCAGGTCGAACAAGGATTTCGCAGCCTTGTCGGCCGCGCGGAAGACCGCCAGATTCGCGCCGAACGCAGCGCGCGCCTGAAGCAATTTCACAAACTCATTTGCGATATCGACATCCGGCTCCGCCACCATGCCGTATTCATTGGCATAAGGCGCGCCGGGATCGAATGCTGTGCGATAGGACGGCAGGCTGGTCCGAAGCGACGCGAATACTCCGCCATCGGGATTGGCGGTCTGCGCAACCTGTCGCGCCTGATAGACCTGACCCGGCTGTTGCGGCACATTCTGGCTGGTCGGCGTCATTGGCAGCGGCCCACTTGTGCGCATGTTGACGATGTTGGAGGCGACCGCATCCAGCCAAAGGCCTGCGGCCCCCAGCCCTGATACGGCAATTCTGGTTGCGCTATCCATGCCCCCACAACAGACCAAGCCCCGCCTTCCGGCGGATGAAGCGGGACTGACGCATTTGATTCAAAGGCCGGGCATTCCGGTTGCCTGACACGCAAAAAGCGCCGCAACGCTGCTATCCGTCAGTACTGGCAGAGCGCGTAAACTTCCCCTAAGGTCGGGCCGTCGGCCAAATGTCTGACCAAAGAATGCGTGCCC
Organism: Hyphomicrobiales bacterium; assembly: GCA_017849395.1. Lineage (GTDB taxonomy): Bacteria > Pseudomonadota > Alphaproteobacteria > Micropepsales > Micropepsaceae > Rhizomicrobium. The sequence continues at coordinate 4,926 of JAFIHO010000101.1, read as the reverse complement.
GGGGGCGGCGCGCGCATAGGCGCGGCATGGGGGAGGGGATGTGACGGGAACTGCTACGCTTTCCATGCTGCCGCTCGACTATGTCGAGTTTTTCGTATTCCTGGCATTGCTATCTGCGGTTGGCGTCTGGTCGGGCCGGGGCGAACGCGGCTCCACCGCCGACTATTTTCTCGCCGGACGTAAGCTGCCCTGGTACGCGGTGGGTGGCTCCTATGTCGCCGCCAATGTCTCCACCGAACATTTTGTGGGCCTGGTGGGGGCGAGCTATATTCTTGGCATCGCGCCAGCCCTGACCCAGTGGCACACCTCGCTGGCCGAGATCGTCATCGTCTTCCTGTTCGTGCCTTTTCTGATACGCGCCCGCGTCATCACCGTGCCCGAATATCTTGCGCGCCGCTTTGGCCCCGGCGTCCGCCTAGCCTTCGCGCTGCTGACCATCTTCGCCAATATCACCATCTTCATGGCGGCGGTAATGTATGCGGGCGGGTTGGCCCTGGCGGGCTTCTTCGGCTGGCCGCTGCTGGCCTGCATCATCGGTACCGGTATTTTCGCAGGCGGTTGGGCGGTTTATGGCGGTCTCAACACCGTTGCCTGGACCGGCGTGCTGACGGCGGTAGTGAAGATCGGCGGCGTGGGCCTTCTCACCCTGCTTGCACTCAAGGCCATGACACCCTCAGGTAGTGTCGTCGATGGCTTTCGCGCGGTGATCGACGCAAATCTCGGGCAGCACGGCCTTTGGCAGCAGGCGCTGGCCGCCAGCGGGCCGCATCTGACCCAGTATGGCGACTATAATCGCCTGACCGTGTTCCAGCCGCCGGATCATCCGCTGATCCCCTGGACCGGTACCTTCTTCGGCTTCATCTCGGTCGGCGTATGGTACGGCGTGATGAACCAGTTCATCGTGCAGCGCGTGTTGGGCGCGCGCGACATCTGGCATGCCCGCATGGGATTGGTGATGGCGGGTTATGCGAAGCTTCTGCTGCCGCTCATCATCGTGCTGCCTGGTCTCATCCTGTTTACCCGCCATCCGGAATTCATGCTGGGTGAATGGAAAGACGTTCAGCACCGCGCCGATGGTGGCTTTGTCGTGCTGGTGCAGGAATTCCTGCCCGCCGGTTTGCGCGGGATTTTGCTGGCGGTTCTGATCTGCGCGGTGCAGTCCACCGTCAGTTCCGTGGTTAACGCGACGGCGGCGATCCTCACCTTGGACATTTATGTGCCGCTACTCCGGCCGGACGCGACCGAGAAACAGAAAGTGCGTTTCGGCATGTTGGCCTCGGTGCTGGCTATCGTGGCGGGTATCATCATGGCCATCGCCATCAGCCGGATGGATGCGGGCATCTATCAATATATGCAGACCATCAACGCCTTCGTGGCGGCGCCCTTCGCGGCAATACTTTGGGTGGGGCTGTTGTGGCGGCGGATGAATGGCGCGGGCGCCATCACGGCGATCGTGGGCGGGTTGCTTGCCGGCATGGCGATCAAAGCTGCCGGATATGTCTGGACCATGCCCAGCTGGTATTATCCGTTCGGCAATCAAGCTCCGGTCTGCCTGCTTATCTCGCTAATTCTATGTGTGGTGGGGACGCTGGCGCACCCTGCTCCCACACCCGGCACGGAAGCCTCGCCCGTCACCTTCTGGAATTCCGGCGAAACTTTGCGTGAGGGGCTGGGCGACAAATGGTATAATAGCATCACGTTCTGGGCTGGCCTGCTGTTGGCCCTGACCTTGCTTTCAATGCTGGCGTTCTCGCAGATGTTTTTTCCAACGAGGGGATCATGAACGAACGAAACCTCAAGGACCTGGTCATTCGACAGTCCGAATTCAAAGGCGAGATCGGCGTGGCGCGCGCCGACATCACGCCGCCGCCGGGCATCTATGCCCGCTCCTGGGGCAGCGCGTTGCACGACGCCGCGGAGGGCATCCACCGTCCCCTGTTCGTCACCTGTATGTTCCTGCGCGGCGGCGCTCCGCAGACTGAATTGTACCTGCTCTGCTTCGATCTGGGTTGGTGGAAGGATCACGCGCATGAGCTGGAGATACGCAAGGCGATCCTCGAAAAATCCGGCATCCGGGACGATCAACTCGTTACCCATATGGGCCATACCCATGCCGGCCCGGCCACGCATCTCCAGGATGTCGGCCGTCAGGGCGGCCATCTGATCCCGCCCTATCGCGAGCGCATCGTGGAAGGCGCGGTGACGGTGCTGAAGGCGGCGCGCGCCAATGCGCAGTCCGCGGTGGCGTCTTTCACCATCGGCCGCTGCGACCTGGCGCGCAACCGCGATCTGGTGCTGGACAGCGAAACATTCCTGTGTGGCATCAACCCCGACGGTCCGGTGGACGACACGGTTCTGGTGGGCCGCGTCACCGACAGCAAGGGCAAGATCATCGCGACACTGGTGAACTATGCCTGCCATCCGGTGTCGCTGGGCGGCGGAAACAAGCTGATCTCCCCCGATTATTATGGTGCAATGCGCGAGATCGTTGAGCGCGATACTGGCGGCGCGCCCTGTCTGTTCCTGCATGGCGCGTCCGGTGACATGACGCCGTTGCGCAGCTACGACGCCGATACCGCCATCGCCGACCAGAATGGCCGCCAGTTAGGTTATGCCGCGCTGTCGGCCCTGACCGGGATGCTGCCCCCGGAACAGGAATTGGCCTTCGATCGGATCGAAGATTCGGGCGCGCGGCTGGGCCGCTGGAGCCTGCGGCCCAAACCCGCAAGCACCATGCTCGCCCTCACCCTGTCGGAAACCGAGCTTCCCTATGCCGAGATACCGTCCGAAGCGGAATTGTTGCAACAGCTCGAGAATTGCACGGACCGTCCGCTGAAGGAGCGGCTGGAGCGCCGTCTTCTGGTCCGCCGCGATATCGGCGACGCCAAGGGCCGCCCGGTGCATACGACCATCCTGCAGATCGGCGATGCCTTCCTGGTGGGTGCGCCCGCCGAACCCTACAGCGCATTCCAGAAGGAATTGCGCAGCCGTTTCCCCGGCCATGCCGTGATGGTTCTCAACATCGTCAACGGCAATGTGGGCTATCTGGCGCCCGCCGCGACCTATGAGAAGCCGGGTCTCTATCAGATCAAGATTTCTCGGTTCCGCCCCGGCTGCATGGAACAGGTTATCGATGCCACGGCGAAGTCGATGGCGGCGTTGGAAGAGGCCCATGGATAAGTCGCAGCCTGAAAGCATATTGGAGCATAACCGCCGCTACATCCCCGGCGGAATTTCCTCGGTCAATCGCGCCATCGATCCGCCCATCGCCTTTGTGCGCGGGCAAGGTGCCTATCTCTGGGACACGGACGGCAAGCGTTACATCGACTATCACGCCGGATTCGCGCCCTATTTCCTTGGGCATAATTTCGCGCCCATCAACCAGGCAGCCGCCGCGCAACTGACCGGCGGCGGTGAAAGCCTGTTCGGAGCCGGACCTTCCACGCTGGAAGGCGAACTGGCGGAACTGATCGTGACTCATGTCCCGGCTGTGGAAAAATGCACCCTGCTCAACACCGGCAGTGAAGCAACCTCGCTGGCCATTCGCATGGCTCGCGCCGTGACCGGCCGTTCGCATGTGATCGTGATGCAGGGCGGCTATAACGGCAATCACGACGAACTGGCCTGCAATGTGTTCAACACCATTGCCGATATCGGCCCGCGCGTATCACCCGGCGAGTATCCCATTCGTCCGCTGGGTGCAGGCACCGCGCCGAACAATCTGGTTCATGCGATCAACTATAACGATCTGGAATCGGTGCGTTATGTCTGCAAGCGTCATCCCGTCGCCGCGCTCATCACCGAGCCGTTGCTCCAGAATATTGGCGTAGTGAAGCCCAAGCCCGGCTTCCTCGAAGGTTTGCGCAAGCTGGCGGACGAACTGGGCTTCCTGCTCATTTTCGATGAGGTGAAGACCGGCTTCCGCCATGCGCTGGGCGGCTATAGCGAAATCTCCGGGGTGCGTCCCGACCTGGTCGTGTATGGCAAGGCGGTGGCGAACGGCTTTCCCCTCGCGGTGGTCGGCGGCAAAGCGGAATATATGGACTATATCGTCCATGCCGATCCGGCGAAGCGGCCCTTCGTGGCGGGCACCTATAACGGCCATCCCGTGGCGGTGGCGGCGGCCATCGCCACGGTGCGGCATCTGGTGCAGCACAAACAATCGCTCTATCCCGAGATCGAGAAGATGGGCCGCGCCATTGAGGCGGGAATCACCAACATCTTCCACCGCAAGGGCATCACAGCCTGTGTGGCGCGCCAAGGTTCGGCATTCTCCTATTATCTGATGCCAAATCCGCCTGCCGACCTGCATGACATCATCGAGGGGCACGATTTTGCCAAGGATGTGGCCCTGCGCCGTGCCCTGATCGAGCGCGGAGTGTTTTTCGTGCCTATCGCCACCAAGCAATGTTCCCTGTCCACGGCGCATACGGCGGAAGACGTGGCCTTCACCCTGGAACAGTTCGAAGCGGCGGTGGACTCCGTCTGGGCGTAAGAATTCCGACTACCGCCTTGGGCAATCGTTAGGAAATCGCTACTAACCTGCCCCGGTCGGAGTCTCCCATGCCCATCTTCGCCGCGGCGGTCTTCACCAGCGCCTTCCTGCTGTTCTGGGTCCAGCCGCTCTATTCCAAGATGGTGCTGCCGCTTCTGGGTGGTGCGCCCGCGGTGTGGAACACCGCGATGATGTTCTTCCAGCTCGTGCTGCTGGCGGGCTATGGCTATGCGCACCTGCTGACCAGCCGTGTTCCGCGCCTGCGCTGGCAGATTGCCATCCATGGCGTCGTGGTGCTGGGTGCGCTGCTGTTCCTGCCGCTGGACGTGCCAAAAGACGCCGTGCCGCCGTCACAGGGCACGCCCATCTTCTGGCTGGTTGGACTGCTTGCCGCGTCACTGGGCTGGCCCTTCTTCGCCCTGTCGGCCTCC
>JAFIHO010000100.1 GCA_017849395.1 Hyphomicrobiales bacterium | reverse complement strand
TCCCCCCTGACTCCGGGCAAGGGGCGTCCGCTGCAACGCGCGGTGCGGCTCGGGCCGCCGCCGATACGCGGGCAGGGATGGCTGATGTCCGACCGCTCCCGCCGCGAACTCGCGGCACTTCTGGGCCGCGAGGAAGCCGATGTGCAGCTTTTCTTCTTCACGCCGCTGCCCTTCGCGGGCAGCGCACACGGGACGCAGCGCAGCGAATTCTTCCAGGACTTCGAACGCCGCGCGGACATTCCCCGCTTCGAACGTGTGCGCCTGGTCCAGATGGCGCAGAATGCAGGGACAGCCGGCGCGTTTCCGGGCGGTGGTTTTCCCGGCGGCTTTCCCGGCGGCGGCTATCCCGGCGGTAATGTGCTGCGCCCGACGGTCACGCCCGCGCCGGTAACGCCGCCCGTCATCATCCAATCCGTTCCGCTCCCCGCACCCGCGACGACGACGATGCCGTCCGTCATGGTCGCGCCAGGCGTCGCGCCGTCCACGATCACGGTGGCGCCACCCACAGTCATGGTCGCTCCGCCCGTAACGGTTCCGATTCCGCGCGTTACGCCGAACGCTGCACTGCCAAACAACATGTCATTCTCATCGGTCGCAGGACAGGTGCCTGCCGTGGCCCGGCCCGCGACCGTTGCGCCGAACCTCGTTCCCGGCGGTCTGGCATCCATCATGAGCGCGCCGCCTGTGGTGCCGCCGGTTCCACCGCTCATCACGGTGCCCGCCATTGGCGGCCCGACGGGCATGATCGTTCCGTCCCAGCCGCTCGCGCGCAAGATGGCGCCGCAGCCGAAAGCCGATCCTCCGCCTGTTGCGGCGGAAGCGCCGCGTCCGTCCGCACCGTCCATCGTCGCTCCGGAGGTCGTGCCGCCCTCTGTCTCGCAGCGCGCGATCGAGATGCCGCCCGCGCGGGAGCCTGCACCGGCACCGACGATCCGTGAGACACTGCCTGCCATCGAGCTGCCGTCGCTGACCACGGCCGCGCCGCGCGGCCTGTTCGGTCTCGCACCGGCCCCGTTCGTGATTGGAGACTTTATTGCCGCGCTGCGTCTGGAAGACGGTCGCTGGGCGGTGGTGCAGCCGATGCCCGAACCCTTCCCCAATTCCTGGCAGCGCCGCGTGCTGCTGTGGTTCCTCATTTCGTTTGCGCTGGTGGCGCCGCTGGGCTGGCTCTTCGCGCGCCGTCTGGTGCGTCCTATCGCCGGTTTCGCCCATGCCGCCGAACAGCTGGGTCGCGATCCCACAGCGCCGATTCTGGCGCTGGAAGGTCCTGCGGAGGTAGGCCGCGCCGCCCATGCCTTCAACCGCATGCAGAGTCGCCTGCGCAGCTTCGTCGATGACCGAACCGCCATGGTCGGTGCGATCAGCCATGACCTGCGTACACCGCTGACCAGGCTGCGCTTCCGGCTGGAGGATGTGCCGGACGATATGCGCGAACCCATGCTGGCGGAAGTGGACGAGATGGAGCAGATGATCAGCTCCGTTCTTTCCTTTATCCGTGACGCATCCGAGCCCGGTTCCCGAGTGGCGCTGGATTTGCGGAGCATCGTGGAAGATGTGGTCGAGGATGCGGTGTTCGTCGGCAAGCCGGTGACCCTGGGCGAAATCGAGCGCGCTCCGGTGGAGGTCGATCCGCTGGGCATGCGGCGCCTGTTGGGCAATCTGGTGGAGAATGCGGTCAAATATGGCGATCGCGCCCAGGTGCGCCTGTTCACCGACCGCCAGGATGTCGTGGCCGAAGTGCGCGACAATGGCCCCGGGCTTCCCGATGAGGAACTGGAGCGGGTCTTCCAACCCTTCTATCGCGCTCCTGCCGCGCGAGCCTCCAACAAGCATGGCACGGGCCTTGGACTTGCGGTCTGCCGTTCCATCGCACGGGCGCATGGCGGCGATGTAAAGCTGCAACGGGGTGAGCGTGGTCTGGTTGCGCAAGTCCGGCTGCCGCTGGCCTATGGCGTCCCCGCGTCCTGATCTGCAGCACGCGCTGAAAACCATGCGGGCACGAACCCTTCTCCTCATGCTTGTTTTTGGGTTGCCGGCCGCTCCGGCTGGCGCGCAGCAAGTCGACTCGGGAAATATTCGCGTATGGGGCAGCGCCTTCGCGGGACGCTCCAGCATCGAAGGTAATCCGAAGGAAGACACGCAAAGCGTCGTAGCCAGCATTGTGGGCATGACGATCGGCGCCGACACACAGATGAAGGATGGCTCGCTGCTCGGCCTCAGCATCGGGCGCAGCCACCAGACCTTCTCCTCCAATACGGGCAATGGGTTCGGAAAAAGCGACGATGTGACCCTTACCGCCTATGCGCGCCAGCCTTTGTGGGGCGCGGCCTATATCGCCGAGGCACTGGGTTTCGGCTGGCATAAGGTCGCCACCCACAGGACGGTTACGGTGTTCGATACCGATGTACTGGAGGCAGAGTTCGAAGCGCATGATGTCGGCGGCCGGTTCGAAGGCGGCTACAATTTCCAATCGCCGAACCGCGGCGTGATATCGCCCTTTGCGGCGATTGTAGGAGATTCCTACGCCCAACCCGCCTATGGGGAAGTCGCGGTATCAGGCCTGCCGACTTACGCCGTCTCCTATGCCGCCAATACCATTGGCACCAGCCACATTGAACTGGGCACCCGCTATTATGATGCGTTTGTCGTCAATCCAGCAGTGCTCAATCTGGATGTCGTGATGGCCTGGCAGCATGATCTCAACAATAATCCGCTAGTGATCGCCGCCTTCCAGACGCTCCCGGGCACCAATTTTGTCCTGCGCGGCACCAGCCCATCCATCGACAGCCTGCTGTTCGGCCTGGGTACACGATTACAGATCGGTGACAGCCTCACCTTCGGGGCACGGGGCGATACACGGCTGGGTTCGCGGACCACCATCATCTCCGGTTCTCTGGATTTCACCTATCGGTGGTAATCGCGCTGCGCCGCACCATTTGTGTGGCGACCCGCTGGCCGGATTGGCAAAGCCTGTTATCCTATACGCTACGGTCCGGTTCGTGGCGGCGCTGTTCGCTCTGAGACCACCGAAAACGTTGCCGACAAATCAAAGGGGAGAGTTATGGATATCAAGAAGCGTGATTTTCTGGCGGGCAGTGCGCTGATTGGCGCAGGCCTTGCCGCGGCGGGCGCTGCCAATGCGCAGGTACCGGCGGGTGTGCCCAAGGCTACCGGCAAGACCATGCTGGACAGCCCGAACTATTTCGGTACGGCCAGCAAGGGCGGTGGTTTCAAGAAGAGCTGGGCCCGCACCCTGCCGCAAGTCCCCACCACCGAGGCCAACTACAGGCCCCGCCGCATCAACAAGGCGATCGAGCTGTGGGAAGACAATCAGGTCGCTTTCTACAACGTCTATGCACCATCCGGCGCGCCTGACGGTTATGAGGAAGGCAAACGCATGTCGCAGACTTATTGCGATGCCATCAACTAT
>JAFIHO010000007.1 GCA_017849395.1 Hyphomicrobiales bacterium | reverse complement strand
TACAGCGCGCCATGGCGATGGCGCGTTCGAATTGTCGGTGGCCAATCGCGGCGAACCGATTCCCGCCGACATCCTGCCCAACCTGTTCAAACCTTTTTTCCGCATCTCGGCGGGCCAGCAGGGACTGGGATTGGGACTTTATATCGCCTCGGAAATCGCGAAGGCGCATGGCGGCACGGTGACGGCGAAATCCTGTGCCGAGGAAACGCGCTTCACCTTCCGTATGCCGGAATAAGTTTCCTGCTTTATGATTTTCCCCCTTCCGTCTCTTTCGCGCTCTCGCGCTCAGAGACACATCCCCCCTCCATATGCTCTTCGCGCATGAGGGAGAGACGTAGGGTTTCTCCCTCCGTCCGCTACGCGCTCGCGCGCTAGCGGACACCTCCCCCTCTATCTGCGCTTCGCGCATGAGGGGGAGGCGGACCAGAGCAGCTTCGGCAAGTTGACAGTCACGGCTGTGCGGGTTCCCATTCTTCCAAACACGGAGGAAGCCCATGTCTCATCTGTCACGCCGCGGAATGATCGCGGGCGCGGCCAGTCTGGTGCCGGTTCTGGCCCATGCCCAGGCGGCGAAGCCCGCGCTGGGCACGCCATTGTCGGTCATCACCATGCCGCAGCGCGATTTCGGTCCCAATGCGCCGCCGCCCGCCTCGCCCGATCCCGATGTGCTGCGCATCGATCCGTCCTTCGGCGGGTTACTGATCGGGCAGGAAACCATCCGCCGTGTCGCCACCGGCTTTCATTTCCTGGAAGGTCCCGCCTGGTCCAGCATCGGGCTCTACACGATCTTCAGTGATGTGAAGAACGACACGCTTTATCGCTATCTGTGGGAGACGGGGCAGGTGTCGGTGATGCGGCGCCCGTCTTATTCCACCAATGGCAACACATTCGACTTCCAGGGCCGACAGATTTCGACCCAGGATTTCTTCCGCCGCGTGGTGCGCTGGGAATGGGACGGCTCCATGACCATCCTGGCCGACAAGTTCGACGGCAAGCCTCTCAATTCGCCCAATGACCTGGCGCCGCACAAGGATGGCAGCGTGTGGTTCACCGATCCGCAATTCGGCGGCAACCTGGCGGAAGGCCATCCCGATGCCGGTGACGGGCCGATGAATCCCGGCGGCTTCCGCGATCCGAAGATCGGCGACAATGGCGTGGGCATCGCGCTGGCGGGCAGCATGAACCAGCAGTTGCCGATGAATGTCTATCGCATCGACCCCAGCGGGCGGGTTGATATCGCGGTGCCGTTCGAAGAGGGCTTCGCGCCCAACGGGCTGTGCTTCTCGCCGGATTACACCAAGGTTTATGTCATCCGCGGCGGGCGCATCTTCGTGGGCGACATCGCGGGCGCGAAGGTGAACAATTTCCGGCAATTCACCGACTGCATGGTGGACGGTGTGCGCTGCGGCCCGGACGGGATGCGGGCCGACAGGATGGGCAATATCTGGGCCAGTTCCTCCGCGCCATTGGGCTATTGCGGCGTCACGGTGTGGAATCCGTCCGGCAAGCTGATCGGCCGTATTCGACTGCCCGAAGGCTGCGCCAATCTGTGCTTTGGGGGTCCCAAGCGCGATCACCTGTTCATGACGGCGACGCAATCGCTGTATCTGCTGCGGGTGAATATCCAGGGCGCAGCACCCGGCTAAGTCGCAGTACACACCGGCTTTCTTCCCTCGTGCGGCGAAGCCGCTGACGGGGGAAGATGTCCGCTGCGCGCGAGCGCGTAGCGGACAGATGGGGGAAAAACAAATGTCCGACATTGACAGTCCGCTTCCGGCTTGGTCCCCTTCCCGCCAATAACCATGCTGGGAGGATTTCCATGACTGCCGACCTGTCCCGCCGCTTGATGCTGGCGGGCGCTGCCGCTTCCATTCCCGTCCTGGCCCATGCCCAGAACAAACCCGAACTCGGTGCGGCCGTCTCGGTCGTCTCCAATCCGCCGCGCGTGTTCGGCCCCGGCGCGCCGCCCAATGTCTATCCCGATCCCGACGTTCTGATCCTGGACAAGAGCGCCGCCAACCTGTTCATCGGCCATTCGGTGATCCAGCGGCTGGGCACCGGCTATCTGTGGGCGGAAGGCCCGGCCTGGAGCAATGCCGGCCAGTTCGTGGTCTGGAGCGACGTGTCGGGCGATGTGCAGTATCGCTATATCTGGGAGTCGGGCCAGATCTCGGCTTTCCACCGCCCGTCCTACAATTCCAACGGTAACACCTATGACTTCCAGGGCCGCCAGATTTCGGCGCAACATTATCTGCGCCGTGTGGTGCGGTTCGAGCATGACGGCTCGCTGACCGTGCTGGCCGACAATTACAACGGCCAGCCGCTCAACTCCCCCAACGACATCGCCGTGCACAAGGACGGCAGCGTGTGGTTTACCGATCCCTATTACGGCTCGCTGCTGGCCGAAGGCCATCCCGATGACGGCGCGGGCGTGTTCTATCCCGAAGGCGCGGCCAACAATGCCATCGGCAACGGCATGCTGGGCATTGTCGGCGCGCGCAAGCAATCGCGTCCGCCATGCATCTATCGTGTCGATCCCAGCGGCCGCATCGATGTGGTGCTGGAAGGCAAGCCCGGCCTGGTGCCCAACGGCATCGCCTTCTCGCCCGACTACAGCAAGGTCTATTTCGTGTGGGGCGCGAATATCGACGTCGCCGATGTGCAGGGCAACAAGATCGCCAATCAGCGCGTGTTCACCAACTGCATGGTGGACGGCGTGAAATGCGGCCCGGACGGCCATCGCGTCGACATGCTGGGCAATGTGTGGTCCGGCTCGACCGCGCCGCTGGGCTATATGGGCGTGACGGTGTGGAATCCCGCGGGCAAGCTGATCGGCCGCATCCGGTTGCCGGAGACCTGCGCCAATGTGTGTTTCTGCGGCCCCAAGCGCGACTGGCTGTTCATGGCGGCGTCGCAGTCGGTCTATCTGCTGCGGCTGGGCGTGCAAGGCGCGGCTATCGGCTGAAGCCGATCAAGCGACGGACAATGGACAGCGGCCAAGCGGAATTGCGCCTGGCCGCTGTCTCTTTTATGGTCTTTTGCAGAACATCAAGAAAAACCAAAGGGGAATTCGATGCCCGCATCCCGCCCTGGTGCAATGTTTGCGCTTCTGATGCTGGGCACCGCGCCCGCGCTGGCGGCGGAGAATTACGACGCCCATCTGGGCCCCTCGCCGCTGAACGACGCGATGCGGCCGGAGATGCAGGGCCATGGCCTCATCGCCGTCACGCTTGACGGTTCGACCCTGACTTTCGACGGAAAATTCGACGGGTTGCGCGCCGCGCCGGTCAATGCCCGCCTGCTGCTGAGCCCCGGCATCGGCATTCCCGCACCGAACAACAAGGTCGCGGACCTGAGCGTGACCGGCGACGGCAATGGCGGATCGCTTTCAGGTACGGTGAAACTGACGTCCGCCCAGCAGCGCGCACTGAAGACCGGCAAGCTCTACATCACGGTCGGCAGCGCCAAATATCCGGGCGGCAACGGCATGTTGTGGGGCTGGGTGCTGCCCGCCCATGAACGGGCAGCGGCCAACGAGCCGCAGCAGGGTCACTGGTTCCTGCCCAATATCGACGTGCCGAAGAAATAGCCCGGCGTCAGATCGCGGCGGCTTCCGCGCGCGTCCTGTACTGTTCATAGGCGGCGATCGCGTCGGCCGCATACATCAGCGCAGGCCCGCCGCCCATATAGACCGCCATGCCCAGCGCTTCCTCGACTTCGGCGCGGGCCGCGCCCAGCTTCACCAGCGCCTCGCTGTGGAAGCCGATACAACCGTCGCAGCGCGTCGCCACGCCGATGGCCAGCGCGATCAGTTCCTTGGTCTTGCGATCCAGCGCGCCGGGCTTGGTCGCCGCCTGGGCCAGGGCGGAAAAGCCCTGCATCGTCTCGGGAATGTCCCGCCGCAAGGTCTTGAGGTTGGCCGAAATATTGCTGGTGAGTTCCGGGTAGTCCTTCATGCGTCTCTCCTGCATCTTGCCAAATATATTAGCATCATCTAATATATTTTCCAGATGGAACGCCGAACAGAAAAACCCACCGCCCAATTGATGGCGCGCAATGCCGCCAAGGCCGGCGCCATGCTGAAGGAACTCGCCCATGCCGGGCGGCTGATGATCCTGTGCAGCCTGGCGGAGGGCGAAAAGACGGTCAACGAATTGGTGGAAATCATTGATCTGTCGCAATCCGCCGTGTCCCAGCATCTGGCAAGGTTGCGGGCGGCCGGGCTGGTGTAAGCGGAGAAGCGCGGCCAGATGATGTTCTACCGCCTCAGCAGCATGGAGGCGCAGGCAATTTTGTCGACGCTTTATCTAATCTATTGCCGGCGCTGACCTATATATTAGAGGAAGCTAATGGATAGCCGCCATGGAGCCGAAGAGCGTTGAAGCGAAAACCCTGAAAGCCTGGCTCGCTTCCGGCGAAGCCGTGCTGGTGGATGTGCGCGAACCGGGCGAACATGCCGCCGAACATATCGCGGGCGCGGCGCTGCTGCCGCTGGGACGCGCCCATGCGCAGGCCCTGCCGGCGGGGCGCAGGCTTGTGGTGCATTGCGCCAGAGGCGGGCGCGGGACGGCCGCCTGCCGCGCCCTGCTGGCCGAGAATCCGGCGTTGGACATCTACAAGCTCGACGGCGGCATCGCCGGCGGGCGGGCGG
>JAFIHO010000099.1 GCA_017849395.1 Hyphomicrobiales bacterium | reverse complement strand
TTCAGCTTTTCAGCGAACGCGGTCAGGCGCTGCTCCGCTTCCGGCGACAGCTTTGCGCTGTCGACTGGAAACTTTACAGAATCGTCAGAGAGCACCATTGAATAGAGAAATTTTCCTTCGGCCAATTTCCCCGCAGCGTTCGCGCGATCAAGCGCGTCCTGTGTCGTCTGATCGAGTTGAGCGAGATGTGTTTGATGCTGGTTTAACGTCGTTTGCGTTCGGGCGTCCGACGCAGCGACCTGTTCATTCACGTAATCCTTGGTTGCGCAGCCTCCAAGACTGAGCGCTCCGGCCAGAATCGCTGTAACCGCAAAAGGCTTTAATGTTTGCATGGATATTGTCTCCTGTGCCCCCGACATCAAGATTCAGCGTGCAAATACAGTATGGCGGAAATGGGGACTTTTGACGGTCCTTCTGGTGCTCCAGCAGTCCTCAGATGTGTTCAAACGATATGAAATTAATTTTGAGAAATGCGGAACCGACACGGACCTATAATCGTTTGATCCGCTTGCCTGAATCAAAGTCGGATAGCATCCGACTTAGTGAAGGCCGTTGCCATTATGGGGCGGCCTCTATCATGCGCTCCAAAGTCGGGAGTTCGTCTGCCTCGCGCGCGGGCTTGTCCCACCGGATGCGATTGATGCGAGGAAATCTCATCGCCACGCCGGATTTGTGTCGCGTCGATCGCGCAATCCCCTCGAATGCCACTTCCAGAACCAACCCGAAATCCCGCGTCGCCTTTACCGACCGGACAGGTCCAAACCGCTCCACCGTGTTGTCGCGCACGAATTTATCGAGTTGTTTCAGTTCTTCATCGGTAAAGCCAAAATAGGCCTTGCCAACCGGAGTGAGAACATCCTCGCCATTGTCGTCCTTGCGCCAGCAGCCGAAGGTGAAATCGGAGTAATAGCCAGAGCGCTTTCCGTGTCCGCGCTGGGCATACATCAGAACCGCATCGATCAGGCGCGGATCACGTTTCCACTTGAACCATGGACCTTTCGGTCGCCCGGCCTCGTAGATGGAATCCCGGCGTTTCAGCATCAGCCCTTCCGCAATCTGCGGGTCGCCAGCCGGGGGCTGGGTGCGCAGCTTCGCCAGCTCGTCCCAGCGTGCGAAAGGTTGCAAGGGCGACAGGTCCAGCCGCGCGCTTCCGGCCCGTGCAACAAAGATCTCCAATCGCTTGCGGCGCTCGGAAAAGGGCAGTGGGCGTAAATCTTCGTCGCCATCCATCAACAGGTCGTAGGCGCGTATCGCCGCCGGGAACTTTTCCATCAAGAGGGCATCGGCCGTCTTGCGGTTCAACCTCTGCTGCAAGTCCGCAAATGACGCCACCTTTCCATCGCGTATTACGAGCAGCTCGCCGTCGATCACGCCATCCCATGTCATCGCTGCCAATATGTCCGGAAAGGACTTTCCAATGTCGTCGCCGGTCCGGCTGTAGAGCCGCTTCTGACCGCCTTCATGCGCTGCCTGTACGCGAATGCCGTCCCACTTCCATTCTGCGGCATAGTCGGCGGGATCGAGCTTGGGAAAATCATTTGCCTCGTCGATGGCCTGGGCCAGCATGACCGGCCGGAAGCGCGCGGGTGTCTCGGCGCTGGGCTTTTCGCTGCGCTTTTCAAGCCAGGCAAACACGTCTTCATAGGGCGGATTCTGGCTGTGCCAGATTTCCTCGACCTCGGCCACATCGACACCACCCATGTCAGCCAGCGCTTGCTTGACCAGCCGTGCCGACACCCCCACCCGCAAGCCTCCGGTGAGCAGTTTCAGCAAGGCCCACCGCCCGTCGGCGTCCAGTGCATCCAGCCAGCGTTCCAGCAGCGCCTGGACTTCGCGGCGTGAGGCGCTGCGCAGCGCATCCACGACTTCAGGCAACTCCGGCTCGCGGTTCGCGCCAGGCGTCGAGGGCCAGATCAACGCGACCGTCTCCGCCAGGTCGCCCACATAGTCGTAGGACATCGCGAACAATTGCGGGTCCGTGCGCGCCTCGACCGCCTTGCGGATGAATTGCGGCTTGGCCTCATCGAAACTCAGCGCGCCGGTCAGGCTGGCCAGTGCCCAGCCTCGCTCCGGGTCCGGCGCGGTGGCAAAATAGCTGCGCAGCAGGGTCAGCTTACCGTTGCGCGCGGGCGTAAAGGCCAACCGGTCAAGCAACCGGGCGAAGGCGCGCATCAGCTTTCGCCCTCATCCTCGTCATAGGCCACCAGCGACAGCGCTTTGGCCTCCATCCCGTTCAGTGCCGCCCAGCGCAGCAGCGCGTCTTCCGCGCCATGGGTGATCCACAACTGCTCCGGCTTCAATTCGCCGAAAGTCATCGTCAACTCGTCCCAGTCGGCATGGTCGGAGATAATCAGCGGCAACTCGACATGCCGCTGCCGCGCCCGCGCCCGCACCCGCATCCAGCCCGAGGCGAATACAGGCAGTGGATCGGCAAAGCGCCGCGCCCATTTGTCGGCGATGGCGGACGGCGGGGCCAGCACGATGGCCCCGGGCAGCTTGGTGGTCCTGTCGGTTGTGGCGGGGGCGAGCGGCCCCAATGCCACACCATGCCGTTCATACAGCGCATTCATCGACGCCAACGCGCCATGCACATAAATCGTCTCTTCATACCCCGCCTCCCGCAACAGCCGGATCAGACGCTGCGCCTTGCCCAGCGCATAAGCTCCCACCAGATGGGTGCGGTCGGGAAACTGCGGCACCGACTGCAGCAGTTTGGCGATTTCTTCATGGTCGGGCGGATGGCGGAACACCGGCAGGCCGAATGTGGCCTCGCTGACGAACACATCGCAAGCCACGGCCTCGAAAGGCGGGCAGGTCGGATCGCGCCGCCGCTTATAGTCGCCCGAGACGACAATGATCATCCCGCCCCATTCCAGAACCACCTGTGCCGAACCCAGCACATGCCCGGCCGGCATGAGTGTCACCGTCACCTTGTCGCGCGAAATCTTGCGGCCATAGGCTGCCGGTTCGCTCGCCTTCGCAAAATCCTGGCCGTACCGCGCCGCCATGATCGCCAGCGTTTCCGGCGTCGCCAGTACCCTATCATGGCCGCTGCGCGCGTGATCACCATGGCCGTGCGTGATCACCGCCCTCGACACCGGCCGAACCGGG
>JAFIHO010000098.1 GCA_017849395.1 Hyphomicrobiales bacterium | reverse complement strand
CGCAGGAGCACCATGTCGTCCAACTGGTCGTTGGCGAAGCGCACATCGCCCATCACCACGTCGCGCACCAGTGTTTCGCCGGAGGTCGCGCCCTTGATGCGCACCACGAAAGGCTTGCCGTCCTGCTCCGGGCCGGGCGCGCGGTCGCGCCAGCGGCCGTCATAGCGCATGGGCTTGCCCGAAGCCTTCTGTTCCTCGCGCATGGCGGTGAGTTCTTCGGCGGTGGCGTAGCAGCGATAGGCCTTGCCCTGCGCCAGCAACTGTTCCGCGACCTCGCGATGCCGCGCGGCGCGGGCGAACTGGTAGGTCACTTCGCCGTCCCAGGTCAGGCCCATCCAGTTCATGCCGTTCAGGATGGCGGCGACGGCTTCCGGCGTGGAGCGTTCGCGGTCGGTATCCTCGATGCGCAGCAGGAAGGTACCGCCGGTGTGACGGGCATAGAGCCAGTTGAACAGCGCCGTGCGCGCGCCGCCGATATGCAGCATGCCTGTGGGCGATGGCGCGAATCTGAGGACAGGTTTTCCGGTTTGCGACATGATCTCAAAAGCTTGGGGGAGGGGAAATTCCGCGCTTCGTTTAGCAAAGTGTTTCCGGCGGGGATAGCGGCGATTGCCCAGCGCGATCGCTGGCCCTTGTGGCTGCCCGTGGCGCTGGGAACGGGCGCGGCGCTGTATCTGGCGCTCTCCCGCGAGCCTCCTGCATGGCTGGCATGGGGGGCTTTGACGGTCGCTTTGGCGGCGGGTGGGGCGGCGATGCGGCTGGTCCGGTTTGCCCTGGGGGCGGGCCTGATCGCGGCGCTGATGCTGGGTTTTGCGCTGGCCAAGTTGCGGGCCGACCGTGTTGCCGGGACGGTGCTGGCGCGGCCCATGATCGTGCATCTTGTCGCCCGCATCGATGCGTTGGAGCCGGGTAGTCGGGGCGTGCGGATGCTGTTGTCCGATCCGCGTTCGGGTTCCTTCGCGCAGCCGCCGCGCAGGCTGCGGGTGACGGTGATGGGTGACACAAGCCTGATGCCTGGAGATTGGGTCAGCCTGACCGCCAGTCTTGCGCCGCCGCGCGGGCCGGTTGCGCCGGGCGCGGCGGATTTCGGACGCGCGGCTTTCTTCCGGGGCATTGGCGGGGCGGGTTTTGCCTATGGCGCGCCGCGGCCCGTGATGGCGCTGCGTCCGCCATCCTGGAGCGAGCGTCTGTCGGATGCGGTCGAGACCATGCGCTGGCGCATGACGCGGCGGATGATGACGGTGCTGCCCGGCAGCCGGGGCGCGATAGCTGCTGCGCTTGTCACGGGCACGCGCGGCGGGATCGACGAGGCGGACGAGCAGGCGCTGCGCGATGCGGGGCTTGCGCACGCGCTGTCCATTTCCGGTTTGCACATGGCGCTGGTGGGCGGCGGCATATTCTGGGTGCTGCGGGCCTTGCTGGCGCTGTCGCCGCGCATCGCGTTGACATGCCCGATCAAGAAATGGGCGGCGCTGGCGGCGTTGGCGGCGTCGCTGTTTTACCTGGTGATCAGCGGGGCTGCGCCGCCCGCGATACGCGCTTTTCTGATGCTGGCGGTGATGCTGGTGGCGATCCTGTGCGATCGCCCCGCTTTGACCATGCGGTCGCTGGCGCTGGCGGCGGGACTGGTGCTGATTGCGCGGCCGGAGGCCGTTGCCGATCCGGGATTCCAGATGTCTTTCGCCGCCGTCGCGGCGCTGGTCGCGGTGGCGGAATGGGAGACGGCGCGGCGCGCGCGCAATCGCGATGCGCAGGATATTCGCGAAAGGCCAGGCATGGCGTTGCGCCTGTTGCGCGCACCTTGGGGGTATGCGCGCGCGGTTGTGGTGACGGGCCTGGCGGGAAGCCTGGCCACTGCGCCCTATGCGCTGTTCCATTTCGGGCGCGCGACGCATTACGCGGTGCTGGGCAATCTGCTGGCGATGCCGGTGATCGGTTTCTGGATCATGCCCGCCGCCGCCCTGTCCGTGGCGGCGATGCCGTTCGGGCTGGAAGAGACGCCGCTGCGCCTGATGGGGGCTGGGATTTCGGTGATGCTGGCGCTGGGGCGGTGGGTGGCGGAGTTGCCGGGCGCGGCGTCACTGGCCCCCGCCATGCCCCTGGCGGCGCTGGTGGCGGTGACGCTGGGCGGATTGTGGATGGTGGTATGGCGCGGCGCGGTACGGTGGTGGGGTTTCGTTGCGATGCTGCTGGGTGCGGGACTGGCGGTCTTCGTGCCAAGGCCCGATATGCTGGTGGCGGCGGATGCGCGGACCGTTGCGCTGCGCGGGGCGGACGGGCTGCTGCATTTCATCGGCAAGCCGAAGGATCGTTACGCGGCGGAGCAATGGCTGAGGCGCGACGGCGATGCGCGCGCGCCGGGCGAGGCGGTGGGGATGAAGGGGCTGGCCTGCGATGGCGTCGGGTGTGTCGTGCCCGCGCGGGGTGGGCTGGTTGCGGTGGCGCAGCGGCCCGAGGCGCTGGCGGAGGATTGCGCGCGGGCGATGGTGCTGGTGAGCGCGGAAAATGGGCGATGTACCGGGCCGCGCGTGATGATCGACGCTGCCGGGGCCGCGCGGGATGGAGGTTATGCGATCACTTTGGCGCCGCTCAAGGTGTTGAGCGTGCGGGAATGGCGGGGAGACCGGCCCTGGGTGCCGGAAACGCGCGAATAATTCAGTAGCGTCGGATCAGGCCGACCAGCTTGCCCTGCACCTTTACCCGGTCCGCGCCATAGAGGCGGGTTTCGTAGGCCGGGTTGGCCGCTTCCAGCGCGATGGAGTCGCCGCGGCGGCGCAGACGCTTCAATGTCGCTTCATTGTCGTCCACCAGCGCGACTACAATCTCGCCGGTGCTGGCATTGTCGGCCTGCTGGATGATGACCGTGTCGCCGTCCAGGATGCCCGCGTTGATCATGGAATCGCCGGTCACTTCCAGCGCGTAATGGTCGCCGCGCCCAATCATGCCGCCGGGCACGGGCACTTCCGCCACCTTGTTCTGCAACGCCTCGATCGGGGTGCCTGCCGCGATGCGGCCCACCAGGGGGACGTTCACGGTGCCTTCACCCTCATAGCCGCGCCGGGGCGCGCCGCCCGTGCGCGGGTCCGCCGTCATGCGGGTTTCGCTGCGGGCATGGCGGCCGGGCAGGCTGCGCTGAACCTGGCTGCGGGTGGCGGCGGGACGCAGGGTCTCGGCCATGTTGTCTGGCAGT
>JAFIHO010000097.1 GCA_017849395.1 Hyphomicrobiales bacterium | reverse complement strand
GTGGTCAGAACATCCCGGCCCTTCCAGCCCGGCACAGGGCGCGGAATTCATCGCCAAGGTCCTGAATGCACTGACCGCCAATCCCGAAAGCTGGGGTAGCACCGCGTTGTTCATCACCTTCGACGAGAATGATGGGCAGTTCGATCATATGCCGCCGCCCGCGCCGCCTTCATTCAATGCCGACGGCTCGCTCGCGGGCGGATCGACCTTGAAGCTGGATGGAGAATATTTTTCCGATCCCGATCGCAGCCATCTGCACCCTGAGGACACAGTGTCGGGCAATGTGCGACCCTGGGGTTTGGGTCCGCGCGTTCCCATGTATGTGGTTTCACCCTGGAGCCGGGGTGGGTGGGTCAATTCTCAAACCTTCGATCACACCTCGGTGGGTCAGTTTCTGGAGAAGCGGTTCGATGTCCGCATTCCCGGCATCAGTCCCTGGCATCGCGCTATCTGTGGCGATCTGACAACGGCGTTCGATTTCGTATCGCCCAACGATCCCCCGCCGCCTGCCCTGCCCGATGCTGGAGGATCGGCTGCGCTGGTGGCGGCGGCAGAGCAGCGGCCAAAACCTGTTCCGCCCGCGACGCCCGAAAAGCTGTTCCAGGAACGCGGTGGCCGACCGTCACGCGCGCTGCCCTACATTCTGCATGCTGATGGGACGCGAGAAGGCTCGGTATTGCGGCTGACCTTCCGGAATGACGGCACGGCGGGTTCAGTGTTTCATGTTTATGACCGCAAGCATCTGGATCGCATTCCGCGCCGCTACACGGTGGGAGCCGGCCAATCGCTTTCCGATCTCTGGGATGCGCAGAACCCTTACGATCTGTGGGTCGTAGGCCCAAACGGCTTTGTGCGCGAGTTCGCGGGCGACGCCGTTTCAGCCTCGGTGGATGCCAGCCTGATCTATCGAGCCGCATCGCGCGCGCTGGAACTGCATTTGACCAGCAAGGATACACAGCCCCGCAAACTATCGCTGATATCTTCAGTGTATGGTCCGAAAGAAACCAGACAAGTCAGCCTTGCCGCGAAGGGCGTAACCACCATCCGCTGGGACGTGTCCAAAAGCGGAAACTGGTACGACCTGGTGCTCAAGTCCGAGGCATTCCATCGCCGCTTCGCAGGACGGCTTGAAACCGGCAGGAATAGCGTCAGCGATCCGGCAATGGGCGCCGGGTGAGGTTCATGCCTGATAGCGGGTGGTGCCGCCAACTACGGTCTGGACGATCTTGATATCCTTGATCTTCTCCGGATCGACGGTGTGCATGTCGTCGGCAAACACCACGAAATCGGCCAGCTTGCCCGCCGTGATCGAGCCTTTCAGGCCTTCTTCGAACGTATGATAAGCACCGTTGATGGTGCTGCACTTGATGGCCTGATCGACGGTCAGTTTCTGGCTGGGTCCCCAAGTCTCCCCGTTGAACCCTTTGCGCGTGACCATGCCCTGGATCGCCATGCGCGGATCGAAGGGACCGGGAGGGAAGTCCGATCCCGTGGTGACATTAATTCCAGCCGCAAGGAAATCCTTGTAAGGCATCATATGCTCGGCCATGTCCGCGCCGTAATATTTGAACTTGTCGGCATTGTAATACATGTAGGTGCTGAAGTCGGACGGCTGGCCATCCATCGCCTTGATGCGGCGAATTTGCGCCGCGCTGGGCAACGAGCAATGCGTGAATTTCGGGCGCGCATTGGCCTTCGGGAACAGCTTGAGCGCACGTTCATAAGCGATCAGCGACCGCTCAATGGCCGGTTCGCCATTGCAATGGCTGTTGAGGCGTATGCCCGCGCGATGAACCCGTTCGGCCCAGGCATTGAGGCTCGGCTGTTCCTCGGTCAGATTGCCCTTGTAGGGAGGACTGACGCCGATGAAGGGCCGCGTCATCGACATGGTGCGCGATGACAGACCGCCATCCTGCACCCGCTCC
Source organism: Hyphomicrobiales bacterium (assembly GCA_017849395.1). GTDB lineage: Bacteria > Pseudomonadota > Alphaproteobacteria > Micropepsales > Micropepsaceae > Rhizomicrobium. The sequence continues at coordinate 8,722 of JAFIHO010000097.1, read as the reverse complement.
CAGGTACCGCCGAAACGCAGCCACTCGTCGCCGAAGCCGGTCTTGATACCGGTCTTGATCATGGCCTCGACAGTGTCATTGCCAGGCTCGTAGTTGATGCGGGTTATGAGGTTGCCGCGTTGGCGCGCGGCCTGGCAGGCGCTGAGAATGTCGCCGATCGCAGAATCGAAGCAGATGCTGGTGACACCGTATTCCGCGAACTTCTTGGACATGAATTCCACGCCCGCGATCTCGCGGCGTTCTTTCTCGGCGGGTGAGAAGATTTCGCGCTTGCCGTTCTTGCGCAGCACGCGCGACGCCAGATCGGTCGTGCGGCCCGAAAGTTCGCCGCGGGCGTCCTTTTCATAAGTGCCGCCGAACGGATCGGGCGAAGTCTTGGTCACGCCCGCCAGTTGGAAGGCGAAGCTGTTGAACACAGCGGCGTGGCCGCCGCGAAGATTGACCATGATGGGATGTTGGGTAGACGCCTTGTCGAGATCCAGGCGGTTCAGCGGCCGGTTATCCTTGATCTTGGTATCGTCATAGAAAGAGGCCTCGATCCAGGTGCCGGGCGGCGTCTTGGCGGCGCGAGCCTTCAGCTTGTCGATAATGCTCTGGATTGTCACATACTCGACGACATACGGGTTGCCGGCATTGATGCCGAAAAGGACCTGTTCGCCCACGACGTGATTGTGCGTGTCGATGAAGCCGGGGGTGATGAACATGCCCTTGGCGTCATAGGTCCGTGTTTTGGGGCCTGCCAGACTTTTGATATCGGTCGTTGAACCAACCGCGATGAAACGGTCGCCCCGCACCGCAAATGCCTGGGCGGACGGCATGGCGGTATCCATGGTCGTAACCTTGGCATTGATGACGATCAGATCGGGGGGTGTCTTTTCCTGCGCCCAGGCGCCCCAGGGCGATCCCATCACGGTGGCTGCCGTGAAGCCGCAGCCTTCCAGAAACGCACGCCGATTTCGGATAATGGTCATGATGGTCCCCCAAAGTTTCCGGGTTGAGATTGCTTTACCGCCGCCCGGCTTTGCCGCGTCACACGGCGGCGCGATAACGATAGCCAGCCGTCTCCATGCGATGGAATGTCCGCCGCTCTGTGTGCGGTTCACAAGACTGTTATTGCGCGCGCAGTAACGTCCTGTTTTGCTTCGTGTGCAGCGGGCTTCGATCATAATACCGATCATTGCAATCGGGCCTGTGCCGATTGCGCCCGCGGGCGCGGTCCAATCGCAGCCACATGCACGAGACAGAAAAGATATTTCTTGTTTATTGACCCATTACGGCTCATGCCGGACCTGCTGCATTGTCCGGCCTTTCACGTGCCTCAGAATCTCCTCACCTCACTACGCGCTGGCCGACCTGCCATCTGGGTCCGCGACACTATTTCAGGCCGAACCAGCCTGGGGCTGGACGTGACCGACCGGATCGCCGAAGCAGCGCGGCGCTTCGGGAATTTCCGCGGGGCCCTGGCAACCCTTTTGGGGGGTGAAGGTTGGGACGGCGCGATTTGCTCGCGCCTGACCGAGTGGCCCACTCCCGGTGCGGCCCGCATCCTGGTCAAACAGGATCACGATCTTCCCGTCACCGGTTCGATAAAGGCACGCGGCGGTATCCATGAGGTGCTGACCTATGTGGAACGCATCGGCCGGCGTGAAGGCCTGCTGGGGGCGGAAACCGGTCACGCCGTTCTCGCGACAGAAAGCGCGCGCACGGTATTTTCCCGCTATCGCATCTCGGTCGCCAGTACCGGCAATCTGGGCTACAGCGTCGGCCTGGCGGGTCGTGCTTTCGGGCTGGATGTCACCGTGCATATGTCGCGGGATGCCAAGGCCTGGAAGAAAGACCGGCTGCGCGCGTTGGGCGCGACTGTGGTGGAACATGCCGGAGATTATGGCGAAGCCTGTGCGGCGGCACGCGCCGAACCACGGGATGATTTTTCCCATTTCGTGGACGACGAAAACTCCCCGGACCTTTTCTGTGGCTATGCCGTGGCGGCGAAGGAACTGGCAGAACAATTGTCGCGGCAAGCCATTCACCCCACGCCCGACGCGCCGCTTGTTGTGTATCTGCCCTGTGGCGTGGGCGGGGCGCCGGGCGGCATAACCTATGGCCTGAAGGCCATTTTCGGCGACAGCGTTGTCTGCGTGTTTGTGGAGCCTACCGCTTCTCCTGCAATGTTCGTCGCGCTGACCAGCGGCGCTCCGGCAGACGCACTGCCCAGCGTTTATGATCTTGGCCTGGACAACCGGACGCTTGCCGATGGCCTTGCCGTGGCCCGGGCCTCGGCGCTGGCAGTCTCCGCCGTCAGAAATGCCATCGACGGAATGGTCACTTTGTCGGACGCGACCATGCTGAAAGCGTCAGCGGATAGCTGGGCCGCGGCCGGTCTGCGACTGGAGCCTTCCGCGGCCGCGGCGTTGGCCGCCATCTCCCATTTCATGGAGCGCGCGCAGCGGGCCGCCGGTTGGCCCGACCTGTCGCGCGCGACCCATATCGCGTGGCTGACGGGCGGGGCGAGATTGCCCGAAAGCGAATGGCAGAAGCAGATGGCTGCCGCGCGGGCGCTGTGCTGAATATCAGAGACACGATCCCGGCGTAGGCGTGTGCGGCAGGGGCCGTCCCGAGAGTGCATCGGTCATCTGGCCGCCATCCACGGCTGGTTTGCCGTTGACCAGAAGCGTTACCACGCCTTCGCTGAGGACGTCCCATTTCACGAAATTCGCCTTTGGCGCGAACTTCTTGGGATCGAACGCGACCACATCCGCATAGAAGCCCGGCTTCAGGTAACCCCGGCGATCCAGCTTGTAGATGTCGGCAGGCAGGCCGGTCGAGGAGCGGATAAACTGCGACAGGCTTATGACGGGCTTCTTGACGACATAATCCTGATACTTGGTCGGGAACGTGCCGTATTCGCGCGGATGTCCGGCGCCGCCGTCCGATCCGGTGGAATTCCAGGGCTGCTTCATCAACGCTTCGATATCGGGGGGCGACATGGAGAAAACTACGATGGACTGTTTGTCGGTCTGGCGCAGGATTCTGACTGCCGCGTCGAACGGCGTGACCTTCCATTCCTTGGCCACCTCGTCCAGGTACTTGCCCGTCCAGGGCTGGCCATAGCGGGTGAACAGTATCGCATGCGGGCCGTTGGAGCGTTTGATATTCTCGTTGGTCTCCGCGCGAATCTTTTCCAGCGTGGCCGGATCGTTGAACCGCTTGATCAGCGCGGGGTAGCCGCCATCCAGCGCCCAACTCGGAATGATCTGGGCCTGTAGCGAGGTCTGATTGGCCGGATAGGGATATTGGTCGGTGGTGACGATCTGGCCCTTCGCCCGCGCCTCATTGATCATTTTAATGATCCCCGCGGATTGTCCCCAGACCGTGGGACCCAACGCCTTGATGTGGGCGATATGGACAGGCATGCCCGCCTCCCGCCCGATGGTGAGGGCTTCCTTCACAGAATTCAGCAGGCCGATGGAATAGGTCGCCTCATCGCGCTGGTGGGTGTCGTAGATACCTCCGCGTTTGGCGGCTTCTTTCGCCAGTTCGATGATTTCGCCGGTCTTGGCGAAGAATTGCGGCGTGTACCACAGGCCGGTGGAGAAACCATAGGCGCCTTCACACATCGCCTTGGCGACGAGCTGCTTTTCAGTCGCCAGTTCGGCGGCGTTGGGGGCGCGGTCGTCATCGCCGATCACACGCTTGCGCACCGCGCCGTAACCGACGAAAGCGCCGATATTCACGCCGACGCCGGGGTTGCGGGCATTGGCGAAAATGGACTGGACTTCCGGGTTGCCGCCCCCGTCGACCCCCACCATGACCGTTGAAACGCCCTGCATCAGCCAGGCAGGCCAGCGCCGCAGTTGCGGATCGGAGATGTTGGTGAGGAAATCGCGGTCGCCATGGACATGGCCATCGATCAGTCCGGGCGCGACGATCAAGCCCTTGGCGTCGATGATCCTGCGGGCGGTGACATTGGCTTTCGGCCCGACATAGAGAATCCTGTCGCCAGCGATGGCGACATCGCCGGTATAGCCCTTCGCACCCTCGCTGCCGTCATAGATGGTACCGCCGCGGATCAGAATGTCGGCCTGCTGGCCTTGCGCCAGTACGGTTCCGGGCAGCAAAGCCATAACGGCCGCCAGCGCAGTTCGCAGGCCGGGCCGGATTCTCGAGGCCATCTTCTTCTCCGTTATTGTCAGCGGCAGGTGCCGGGTGGGGGCGTATGGGGCAACGGACGTCCCGACAAGGCAACCGTCATCTTGCCGTTATCCACCGCAAGCTTGCCATTGATAGAAAGCATCACCACACCCTCCGACAGCTTGTCCCAATCGAAATAGTTGGCACGCGCGACATATTTGTTCGGATCGAACACCACCACGTCGGCGAAATAGCCGGGCTTCAAATAGCCCCGCTTGTCCAGCATCAGATAATCGGCACTGAGGCCGGTGGAGGAACGGATGAACTGGCCCATGCTGATGACATGCTTTTTGCGCACATACTCCTGGTACTTGGTGGGAAAGGTCGCGTACTGGCGCGGATGGCCGTCAACACCGTCCGACCCCGTCATGGTATAGGGCAGCTTCATGAAGCGCGCGATATCGCCTTCGGCCATATCGAAGCCGATTATGGACTGTTTGTCGGTCTGGCGCAGGCTGCGGCTGGCAGCGTCGATGGGATCGACCTTCCATTCCTTGGCGACTTCGTCGAGATATTTTCCGCTCCATGGTTTGCCACGCTGACTGAAGAAGATGGTATGGGGTCCGTTCTGGCGGCGCAGATTCTCGCGCATTTCTGCCTGGATCTTCGGCAGGATGGCTGTATCATTGAAACGCTTGATCAGCGCGGGATAGCCGCCATCCATCGCCCAGCGCGGCACCAGCGCCGCCTCAAGCCCTGTTTGCAGCGCCGGAAAAGGATACTGGTCCAGCGTCACTTTGCGCCCGCGCGCGCGGGCCTGCTCGATCAGTTTGACCACATCCTCGGACTTGCCCCACACCTCGCTGCCAAGCGCCTTGATATGACCGATGTGCACCGGCATGTCGGCCTCCTCGCCGATGCGCAGCGCTTCCTTCACCGAATTGATCAGGCCAACCGAATAGGTGGATTCGTCGCGCTGATGAGTGTCGTATAGCCCACCGCGTTTGGATGCTTCCTTCGCCAGTTCGATGATCTCATCTGTCTTGGCGAAGCTTTGCGGGAAATAGAACAGGCCGGTGGAGAAGCCCGTGGCGCCCTCGCACATGCCCTTTGCGACCAGGCTTTTCTCGGTCGCCAGTTCGGTGGCGTTCGGAGCACGGTCAACCTGGCCAATGACTCGCTCACGGATCGGGCGGTAACCGACGAATGCCACGATATTGGGGCCGAAGCCCTGCCGCTTGACCTGGTCGAACAGGTTGCGCACCTCCGGCGTGCCCGCACCATCCACGCCGACCACGATCGTCGAAGCGCCCTGCGCCAGCCAAGCCTGCAGCTGGCGGGCCTTCGGATCCGGCTCGGTGACGAAATTGCGGTCGCCACTGGCGGTGGACGGATGGGTGTGATCGTCGATGAAGCCCGGCGCGACGATCATGCCCTTGGCTTCAATGACGCGCCGGGCCTTTGCCGTGGAATGCGGTCCGACATAGATGATCTTGTCGCCCGCGATGGCGACGTCGCCGACATATTCTTTATTGCCTTCGCTGCCGTCATAGATGGTGCCGCCGCGGATCAGCAGGTCTGCATTCTCGCCCTGGGCAAAACCTGGCGAGGAAAACCATGCCGGAGCCGCAAGAGCGATTGCAGCGGCGCGAAGACAGAATCTTGTGCTCATTTTGTAATTCCCCCAAAAGAAGAACAGGCGGACAAGCCTGTTAATTCCGAACCGACAACTCTTTGTATTTCATGGATGATACTCAGAAACGATCATCATACGCATCAGGCAGGGCGGTAAAAGGAATGAAAAACCACTATTTCAAAGTTTCGGACAAACCACAGACAAGGAGTTGCCGATGCCGATCGCTTCGCTGGCAACGTACATTAGAAGGAGCGCATCAATAATCGTCAGTTTGCCCAAAATGAGGGCCAGACTTAGTAAAGATCTGGGCCCGTGACGATATGCGCTTACAGCGCGCGCGTTTCTAATCAGCGAACACTTATACTCGATGGTCAATAATTGCGCCGCCTCGGGGCGATGGCCGCGCATTTCCGTCATGGACAGTTCGCAAGGACCGGCTTCGCGATCAAATGGACGGCGATTCGGGCGTTCTAACCAGACTCAGGAGAAGGCGAATGCCGCATAGCCTTCCGGCGGCAAATGATCGCTCTCGATTTCCGCGATCAAGCTGCGGCTGACATTCTGAGTCAGCATTGAGCGCAGTTCCTGCAACATGGCCAGGCTGGCGACGATAATGAGTCCCGAATAGGCATGCGCAGAAGAACTGCGGCTCAGTTCCAGCACCAGCGAGCAGGCGAATGCCCGGCGCAGGGCAGGTACGACCGTCCCGAGAGGCTCGCTGCTGCAAAAACTCCGAATGGGCACCGAGCGGCCGTCACGGTTGACGCAAATCAACGCGTTCCGTTCGTTCGCCATCAATACCCAAACACCCGAGTTGCTCACACCGGCTTCCGGTCAGATTCCGGCATTCATACTCGCAGCGTGGAAGCTACGACGGTATTCGGAACAAATCCGCGCTCGCGCAAAAACCGAACCGGACGGTAGAGATCGCTCGGGTTCACATCCCGTCAGGTTCTAACCTGGGATGGAATGTTGCGACCGGCAAGCCCTCGTCCAAAGCGCAGGAAAACCGAGACAAAGGCGCCCCCCTGTGGCGCGGTTTTCAAAGCCGAGGGAGAACCGCCAAGTCTCGTGGTTAATCATGCCTTGATGGGGCCGGGAGAGATTTACTGATCGCGGGCCCGCACCACCGCATGCATACGTAGTTCTTCCTATTGGAAAAGTCCCGCCGCCCGGACGGTGCGGACAAGATCGGCGACGTTCCGCGCGCCCATTTTCTCCAGCAGCCGGGCGCGATGGACTTCGACGGTGCGCGGCGAGATGCCGAGGTGATGGCCGATGATCTTGTTCGTCTCGCCCAAAGTGAGGAGGTTCAGAACTTCCTTCTCCCGGCCCGTCAGACGCTCCAGCAGGGCGGCAGCCGTCTTGGCATCGCCCTGACGCGACGCCATCTGCCGTCCTGCAGACAGCGCGCGCTGGATGCTTTCCAGCAAAACCTCGTCGTCGAAAGGTTTTTCGAGGAAATCGAATGCCCCGATACGCATAGCCTTGACCGCCAGCGGGACATCACCCTGGCCCGTGATAATGATCAGCGGGAGGGACACGCCACGGCGCGTTATCTCTTCCTGCAGTTCAAGCCCGGTCATTTCCGGCATATGAACATCGACCAGCAGACAATCGAAAGCGGAGGCTTCGCCGGACGCCAGGAAGGCTGGCGCGGATTCAAAGTCGCCCACGTCGAACCCTGCAGACTCCAGCAGTGCGCGCAGGGACATGCGAATGCTCTTGTGATCGTCGATGATGGCGATGCGCGCGGGCGGTTTCTCATTCACTGGCGGCCTCCGCGGCAGGCAGGTTGAAGTGAAATGACGTGCCGGACGGCGCGACAGGCTCGACCCGAATATGGCCGCCATGTGCTTCGATGATCGATTGCGAAATGGTCAGGCCCACGCCCATGCCCTTGTCCTTGGTGGTAGTAAAAGGTTGGAACAGGCGCGCGGCGATCTCCGGCGAAAGCCCGGGGCCGTTGTCGGATACGCGCACCGTAACGTCTCCCGCCTCGTTTATTCCGGTCGCAATTTTGAGACAGCCGGCGGGGTTTCCATGCAAAGCCTCGATTGCGTTTCGGATAAGATTCAGCAGCACTTGCTGTATCTGCACCTTGTCGATGGTGACTAGAGGCAGTCCTGGTGCCAGGTTCATTTGGGTACGCAGCCTGGAGCCGGAGACGCCCAGCAGGCTGAGCGAGACCGCCTCCTCCACCACATTGTTGATTTCTTCCGGACGCCGGCCGGCCTCCCGCTTATCGATGAAATCCCGCAGCGAGCGGATGATGCCGCTCGCCAGCTTGGCTTCTTCTACGGCCGAGTCGAGATACGCAATGGTGCGTGCCATGGCGGGGTCAACGGCACGGGACAAGGTTCGCCGTGCAGCGTTGATATAGTTCACCATTGCGGACAGCGGCTGATTCAGCTCATGGGAAAGAGCCGTCGCCATCATCCCCATCGTATTCCAGCGCGACAAATGAACCAGCTCGGACTGCATCGTGCGCAGTTTCTCTTCCGCCAGCCGCCGTTCGGTGATGTCACGCACGATTGCCGAGGTGCCTACCAGCTTGCCGGAAGAATCGCGTACCGGAAACGCGCTGATCGAGACATGGAATTCGCTGCCGTCACGGCGGCGGCGCGTGGTCTCGTACTGGGAAACACTTTCACCCCGCTCCAGCCGTCGGGCAATGCCGTCAGCGTCTCCCATTTTCGTCGAAGGCGCCAGGTTCGCCACCGGCTTGCCCATCACCTCGTCCGCCGTATATCCGTACATTTTCTCGGCGGCACGGTTCCAGCTCGACACCAGCCCATCGTTGGTTCTCGCGATGAGGGCGTCGCTGGATGACGCGACAATAGCCGCCAGATATTGGCGCTCCTCGCCCAAGCGGCGGTTCTCCTCAAGCGTGCACGACAGATCGAAGTTGACCGCGCGCATGTCGTCGATCATATGCTGCGGGTCGCGGGCGGG